>JAFGTU010000055.1 GCA_016933985.1 Sedimentisphaerales bacterium
ACGCCTACGGCTATCGCGATGACCAGTACCTCAAACTCAGAATCTTCAATTTACATAACTCAACCTATGCATTATTCGGATGAACCATTATTCCTTGATTGCCATCGGCCTTTCTTTACGCTATAAACCATGCTGGAAAGGAATTGAATATATGATTCGATTACCAAAGTTCATAAACTTGGTTCTTCTCGCGGGGCTGCATCGCTGAAGGCAAATCACCGCTTGAGGTGCGTCGAAAAATGGCCGAAATGATGGGATTTCGGCGAATCAGCATGTATTGGAGCCTTTCTCTGAGGCACATTGCCTGTTTTGACGGGCAGAAGCCTTGAAATCGAGGCCCTGATTCTGATATTATTGACCCTGTTGCTTATAGGAATACCGATTATGGGGTTAAATGGTAAATCCAGGCTTGAAGTTGCGAAAGGCGCCGCCCGCGTGCATCACCCAGCACATCTACCCCTCGCGCGCCGACAGTCTCGGCATCACGCTGGTCGCCAGCGGAGCCAGCGTGAAACTGAAGTCTCTCAATACATGGGACATGAGTCTCGTCGACTACTGGTGAGCGCATCCCCCCTCGAGTGCAAATCAAACCGACCGATGAAATCCCGCCCCGCCCAATTGAAAATCCGCGCTTCGGTTTTGGCCGCAGCACTGTTCACCTTCTGGATCGTGCCGAAGTTCGCTTTGGCTGAATTCTCGATTCTTGGTCAGTGTCATTTTAGCGGTCTGAATCTGATGGATGGTATTCAACCTAGCAAGGGTCCCGAGGAACTCGACTTGGCTGAGCCGTTCATTCGTTTTACCGACGACGATCAGTACGTCGATTTCGAACTCGGCTGCCATCCGAAGCAGCAGAATTATCTTACGGTGAAGGTCTGGGGAAGTTCCGGTTCCGCGGGAAGCGCGCTTGTATTGCACGACCCTGTGAATAGTGATGCTCCGTTTGACGCGATTGCACGGCAGGACGGCCCCCTGAAGCCGAACCACCATCCCCGCAAGGGTGAAATCGTCCGACAAACGGAAGCGAAGGCCTTTCCCGGCCGTTTCTATTACGCCACCTATCCCATCCCGCTCAAGATGACCCGTACGCGTTCAGCCGTGCGTCTTCGGCTTCTTTATAAAGGGCGCGCACCCGGACTCGACGTGTATCGCATTTACACGCACCTTGACCCTTATTTTGAGCCGCCGGCAGAAGAGGTTCAGGGCAAGGCGTTCGAACTCGGACCACTGTGGGAAAGTGAAACAGTATCGGTCAAAGATCGCCTCAATCACTGGAAAGCTCAGGCCAACGCCGGCTTTCGCAAGGCCAGGCAGTTCCAACTTTTTGGCGAGAGATGGGAAGCAGCGAAAGCGAAGAATGTCCCGTCATGGGCCAAGGGAGCGCTTTTGGGACGGGGCCGTGGTTCGTTCACGCCGAGCGGTCCCTATATGGAAGACCATGAAGTATTGAAGGAGGATATCAAACGCTGGGGTGGGCATTACATTCGTCAGGCCGATTCCCAAATGCTTGCTTTGCGATTCATCGAGGTGTTTGCGCACGCCTATTGTGCGGAATGGTCCGATTACCACCAGGATACGGAGATGCTGGAACGGATTGTCGCGGCATTCGATTTCTACAGTCGGGCCCAAGGCAACAGCGGTGGCTTCATGGGGCGTCCGCTGCCGGGCAAAGACGTGAATTGGCCGACCTGGCTGGGAGGTCCCGTTCGCAGCGACTTCAGTCCCGGCCTTGAAGTCGGACAGCGTTTTTTCTGGGATGGCTTCGGCATGGTGCTGCCGGATCTCGACCAGGAGGGATTCTTGGATGCATCCATCGATGACGATCTGGATCCAGGCACATCCGAAGTCAGCCGACGCGAAGCGTACACCCGGATGGCGCGCCGCAGCTTCGATCTTTATTCCAAGCAAGTCGCGGAATGCTCGATTGCCAATCAGATGATTCACAATGTTCTTGCTCTGAACTCGGTTTACCAGGTCATCAAGATCATCGATCCGCGGTGGGCGAAGCAGCATGCCCAGCAGATGGAGGAGATGGCTGAAATCGCCGTGGGCATTCGCCGGAATCCCATCTGGAATACCTATTCCTATTCGCCGGATGGAATGCCGCTGGAGGACGGATACGACGCTAACTACGGCAAAGGTGGCCTGCAGTTGGTTGAGGTGGCGGAGTTTACGCGCTATCCTCAAATCGAGCAGAAGGCACGGACGGCTTTCGAGTCATACGGGCACTTCGTTTATCTGGACAATGACTCGGAGGGCTACCGGACACTCCGTAATACGGAATGGATCAGTGCGCGTATCATGAGAGGTTTTCCTGGGCTTGAACGCTATTTTCTTTCCAAATATGCGGCCAAGGAGCTGCGGATACCGGCCGCGATCCGCTATTTCGAACTTCAGGAAGAACATGGCCGGGCCCATGACAAATTGGAGAGCCTTAACTTCAGATCGGTGGGCGGCTTGTGGGATCGGGTCATGCTGGCGGTAGCCAAGGCCAATGACGCTCAGGATGACGGGGCATCCCACATGCCATCCACGGATTACCGGTTGCCGGACGAACGGGGAGAAGACAGTGCGTTTGTGGATGAATACCTAGGCCTCGTCGCCTTGCGGCATGGGGACGCGAGAATGTTCGCGTCGCTGAACTGGGAAAGCCGGTTTGGCAGGGATTGGGCTAAAGGCACGGCGAACCACGTGGCCCGTCTCGAGTATACGACGCCCACCATCAACCGGTTGGTCACGGCCATCTGCGTGGACACCCAAGGCGGGGCGCTGGGGCTGAACACCCTGCACTACGGTCCCTGTTTTGTGGTCCTCAACGGCTCCGAGGAGCAACATTTTCAGTACGAGATTCCAGAAAACATGCGGGGCAAGGCAGCGACCGATCTGCTGACCGGAGAACAGGCCGATTTGACACGTTCTGGTATCATCCCCCCATCTTCCTCACGGATTTTCGTGCTCTCGAAAATCAAATAGGTGATCGCGACTGAATCTCTAAGCAATTATGACCACGAAAGCAGAGAAAACCCAACATGGTTCTCACCATGGCGATCCGGCACTCCGTCCGCCCCCAAGCCGCCGCGACTTCCTGAAAACCACCGCCCTGTTCGCCGGGGCTTCGGCTATCCCGCAGTTTCTGGGGGGCTCGGTTGCTCGCGCGGCTGAGTCGCCTTGCGTAAACCTCAACGTTGCTACTATCGTGATCGCCAGGAATCCGACTCCGTCGGCGCGGTTGGCATCGCTGGAACTCCGGCATCATATCGCGAAAATCTGCGGGGCCGTCCTGCCGATCCTGCCGGACAGCGAAAAGGTCGCCGGACCTTGTCTGTTCGTTGGAGAAAGCGACGCGACGCGGGGTCTTGGGCTTCGCGCGGCAGACCTCAAGCCTCAGGAATACCTGATTAGATTTGTTCCCCAAGGGATCGTGCTCCTGGGGCGCGACTGGCAGGACACACCTAAGAACCGCGCTGAAACGGGTCGGGGAACACACTATCAAACAACGCTGGCCGATTGGCGCCAAGTGATTGATTACTCGGCAGCAACCGGTGATGGCAACGTGAAGGATCGCATCGAATTACCAGGCATCTTTGACGAGCAGGGCACATGCTATGCCACCTACGATTTCCTGGAGCGATTTTGCGGTGTGCGATGGTATGGCCCCACCGACTTGAACATCATTATCCCCACCAAGCCGACGCTCGCAGTGCAGGGTGACGACGTGAGACGCGCGCCCGCCTTTGCGTATCGTGAAGGCATTGGGGACGGCTACCCCACTATAAAAGCGCAGTGGAACAAGCCCACGCCCGACCAACTCAAGCTCTATTGGCGCCGCCTACGTATGGGAGGAGAGAAATGGGGAGGCAATCACTCGATCAGGAGCTTTCAGGACCGATTCCTGCGCAAGAACCCGGCTTGTCCCGAATTGTTTGAGAAGGAGCGCCCCGACTTCTTTGCACAAGGAACCACGGAGGGAGGGTTCAAACGCCAATTGTGCTTCACCAACCCGGACGTAATTGCGCAACTGGTACAAGATGCACGCGATTTCTTCGACGGCAAAGGCATTAAGGGAAACCAGGTGGCCTTGGGCGACTACTTCGCGCTCGTTCCCAACGACAATAATCGCTGGTGCAAGTGTGAAAGGTGTCAAGCCGTGCTGAAGCGAGACCGGTATAACCGGAAGGGCAAGATTTTCGGCAACTGAACCGCAACGCATTATTGGTTCGGTTTCGTGAACGCGGTCGCCAAGGAGGTCGCAAAAACCCATCCGGGCAAGTATATCGCGACGCTGGCCTATGACGTGTTTTTCTTTCTTCCTGAAGACTTCACCTTGGAGCCCAATGTAGCTGTGGCGCCATGCCTGCAGACCCGGAACTACTGGGCGCCGCGGATTAAGGCGCATGATCATGCCACCTACAAGAAATGGGTGTCACAGAACCGTCCAATGCATGTCTGGAACTACTATAATTTCCCCGAGATGTTTACTTTGGCCGGGAAATGGTACTGTTTTCCTGGGTTCAGCGCACACATGTTGGCCAACGAGATCAAGATGTACCACCTCGATCACGTGCGCGGGGTGTTTCTGTGCGGTATAGGCGAGCAGGTGGATTATTATCTGACCCTGAAACTCTACGACGATCCGACGCGGAACGCCGATGAACTGCTCCACGAGTTTTTCACCAGTTACTTCGGAGCGGCTGCGGAATCCATGGCGAAGTTCTACGGCCTGATCGAAACGACCTATTGCAGTCCCGAGAATTACCCGAAAGAAGTCCGCACGGTGGACGCTCAATACCATCAGAACGAACGGATCGCCTGGGAATTCCTTGGCACCGAGCCGCGAATGACCACCCTGGGGCACCTGATTGCCGAGGCCGAAAAACGGGCTGCCACCGACCTGGAGCGAAAACGCGTGCAGACCTGGAAAGAGGGCGTGTGGGACTACATGGTCAAAGGACGGGCCGCCTACTTCGCAAAGCAGGCGAAGTGAGGACCACTGGACTCAAAACAAGCGAGTTATCAGTGATCAGTCAACAGTGTTCAGTGGCTGATTCCGGATCATGGGGCGAACCAGGATAGACAACAGCAAGGCCCCAGTTCTATGGAATACTAGCCAATGAGTAATCACTCTCAACCTCAAATCAGACCTTTTCATACCATAGAACTGTTCTTGTTGGAGATATCAACAAAGACAATATCACCAGTCTCCTCGACCTGGTTATCGTGGCTGAGGAGTGGTGCGAAGAGCAATAAAACCAGCGGAAAACGACTACAACCACTACAACCCGGAACGGTGTTATCCCTCAATTTGGGAAAAATCTTGCGCCCGTAAGCTGAGTTTTTTCAAGTACTTAGCCACAGGCCAGGGGAAGTGCAACGTATTCAATGACCGCCTCTATGAACTGGGGCCTTTGCCTACTCTGAATAAGCCCTGTAAACGTTGCTCGTCCCTCGCGGTAATGCAATCATCTGAAAAACGGCTCGATCCATAGCGTATGCATTTTTCTTGCACACTTATCAGCCCCTGTTCTACACTATAAAGTTATGGAAAACGGCCAAGACAATGTCAAGACTCCCGGGCTGATTTCTCTAGTCGTTCCGGCTGCGACGGTCTTCATTTCAAGTTGCTGTATAATGATTCTCGAACTCGTTGCCGCTCGCCTCATTGCCAAGCACCTCGGCTCTTCGCTGTACACATGGACTGCTGTAATAGGTGTTGTTTTGGCTGGGATTTCGTTGGGCAACTATCTGGGTGGGCGAATCGCGGACCGTTTCAGAGCTGGGAAAGCCTTACCTGTGATCTTTGCCGTCGCATCTGCAACCTGTGGCCTGACCGTTATTCTCAATAACATTGTCGCGCAATTAATCTGGCTTTGGGAGCTGTCCTGGCCTGTACGTGTTTTCACGCATGTTGTGCTTGTCTTCATGATACCCTCGACGATCCTCGGAATGGTCAGTCCTGTTGTGGCCAAAATGGCTCTTGACCGTGGCCTACCAAGCGGAAGGACCGTCGGCGTCGTCTATGCGTGGGGGACCATAGGAAGCATCGCCGGGACGTTCGTCGCGGGATATTGGCTGATTGGCGCGATCGGAACGGTTGCCATCATCTGGATAATCGGCGGCGTTCTCATGCTTAGTGCGATACTTTACAGCGCGCGGATCTGGCCTTTCTGCATTTGCGCGATAGTCTTCGTTTGTGCGATGGCCCTGTCAATGGCTTCTATCGGTTGGTGCCGCGCTTTCGGGGCCGCTCTGGCCCTAAGAGAGCCGCCGGACCCGGCGGTAATATACCGAGATGAAACCGCCTATTCGGATGTCTCAATCAAGCGAATCTCCACTGAACCCGACAAACGAGAATTCTTCGAGGACAAACTCACGCACAGCAAGATTGTCATGGGAGACATCACAAACCTGCAGTATTTCTACACGAAGATCTATGCCGCGGTGACTCAGGGCCTTGCTGCCGGAAGAGGTAGGCTCTCGGTAATGGTTATTGGAGGGGGAGGTTACGTCTATCCCAGATACGTTGAGAAGATGTGGCCCGGAAGCACGGTAGATGTCGTCGAGATTGACCCGGGCGTCACAGAAGCGGCCATTCAGGCCTTTGGGCTCCCTCGCTATACCGCAATAAATACCTTCAGTATGGATGCACGCAATTACGTGGATCAACTGCTTCACAAATCCCGTGAGACGAGTGAGAAGAGGCTTTACGATTTCATTTACGGAGATGCCTTCAGTGACTATTCCGTACCTTTTCAACTGTTGACAAAGGAATTCAACGATAAACTCACCCGTATCCTCAGCGAGGACGGCGTTTACATGTTGAACCTGATAGGGATTTATGAGTGCGGGAAGTACCTCGGAGCGGTCGTGAACACACTGCAGAAGAGTTTTGCCGAGATTCATATTGTTACGGAGGCTCGTACCCCTAAGTGGGCGCGCAATACCTTTGTCGTCGTTGCCGCGAAGCGAAAACTCGATATCGAACGTATTATCTCGGAGCTTGGAGAAGACTTGCGCCTGTGGCATTTGAGCGATTCGGATATCGAGCGATTGAGAGAGAAGTCGGCAGGGCTTGTGCTGACCGACAACTATGCGCCGGTTGACAATCTTCTGGCACCCGTCGTACGCCAAAGCGCAAAAGGACTACTCGCGCACAGATACATACAAGAAGCACAAAAACTTGCCCGAGAACAGAAGAACGCCGAGAGCATAATCTTCTACAAGAAAGCAGCGGATTCAAAACCGGAACTGACCACAATAACATACAGCGAAATAGGCTTTATTTACTTTCGAGAAGGGAATTACGCATCGGCAGTTGAGGCTTTCACTGCGGCAATTAAATATAACGATGAAGCTCAACTCGGCCACAACCTCGCGAGGGTAAATTTCGAACTCGGCGTGTCGCTCGAGAATCTCGGTCGCGGCGAAGAAGCTAAAGGCCATTTCGAAAAGGCGGCCGAGTTCTTTTACAGCCTTGCCCAAGAGTTTCCCGATACGCCGGAATTCCAATTCAAACTCGGCAAGGCACTTGTCAAGATTAAGGAATTGGACGGTGCAATTGCGATGATCGAACGGGCAATTGAGCTGAATCCGGACCACATGGAGTATTACCTCGAACTGGCAAAGGTGCTTGAAATTACGCAACGGTATGACAGGGGCATCAAGATGCTCAAGAAGGCAATAGAACGCTTCGAAGCCAACAAACAGACCGATGACAGCCCGCTGAACCTGCTTCTTGATGTCTTCGAGTTCAAAAAGTGGAGCGAATCCCGCAAAGAAGGTTCGCAGCAGAAGAAATAGCCGGTCGGAAGCTCTGCGAATCAGTCTTCCAGGGGCCAACCCTCCGGGCATTCCTGCAGCCAGTTACCAGCAAGGACGCAATAGTCTTTGAAGTCAACGCCGCCGCTGCCTGAAAGGTCCCACGGCAATTCCGCACCCGCTTCAAGCCAAGCTCCGCAAAAACCAGACAGATCATTGAAATCGACGACACAAACCGGCGTCGAACCGGTCGGAACCCACGACGTCTGGACCTTGTAGGCAACGGGAATGGCGCTTTGAAAATGAATCCACCCGATGTTCTGGCCCCATGCCCATCCGGCGAAATTGCCGTCCGCGTCGATAATTACGCCGTAATGTGTCGGGTCATCGGGGACCGTCGGATTGAAGTTGATCCAACCAACATTCTGACCCCATGCATAGCCCGATAAAACACCTGTTCCATCGTTAAAAACTCCGCCGTAAGCAGCAGGAGAGAGGTTTATCCAGCCGATGTTCTGAGCCCAGACATAACCGCTGACCGAACTCTCGTTTACGGTAACGCCTGGCCCCTCGCTCGGCTCGAAATTTAACCAGCCGATGTTCTCGCCGTAGGCGTACTGCGAATCGTCCTCAAGAGGATCTATATTCTCCGTGGGAGGCACGATAATCCCCCCGATAGCAAAAGCGCCTGATAACAACAACACGGCAGCTATCGTTATCGCCTTCGCCTTTCCCATTATGTTCACCTCCCCGAGGTCAAAATCAGATCATAGAAGCCGGGCCGACCAACATCACAACATTCGGCTCTCACTTGAAACAAAACGTCTAATCAGACTTATTGGCCGCCAGATCCCAGGAAGTCAAGACGTCGTTACCCTTGCCGTCAAGGCTATAGTACGTGTATTTCCACTCGACTTTTTTGTAATTGAAGCTCACTTCCTCTATCGGCCGATCCTCCCCGGCCATCGTCCCGCCCTTCGGCCTGACTGCGCTGACAATTACGTCGGTCAGCGTGTACTGCATGTACTGTTGCGCTTCGGCTCCCGATCTGCAAAGCTGCATTTGCACCGACGGGATGTGCTCACCGTTCGAGCAGGCCAGATATATCAGAGGACTCGACTTGTCCAAAGGCTTAGCAATCGTGAAATCCTGATGCTCGCACGGTTGGATGCTCGATCCAGGCAGGACGCTTGTAGGCTGGATTATTCCGTGATTGTAAGAAAGGATGTCGATCCAGTCTTTGTGTTTCTCATCAAGGGACTCGCCGTCAATGCCGTCGATCTTGAGATAGCCGTCGTATGCTGTCGGTTGAGGCGCCGAAGTACCTACCGAAGTTACGGCCGAGTATATGTCCTCAAGTGTATGCATCGTCGCTCCCGGGGGAGAGTCCG
Organism: Sedimentisphaerales bacterium; assembly: GCA_016933985.1. Taxonomy (GTDB): domain Bacteria; phylum Planctomycetota; class Phycisphaerae; order Sedimentisphaerales; family Anaerobacaceae; genus JAFGCD01. The sequence goes on from JAFGTU010000055.1 coordinate 9,147, forward strand.
GCTCAAGTCCTCCTCCGCCGGCGTTGATGGATATTAATGCAACCGCTGTGGATACGAAAGACACCAAAATCAACTTTGTTGTAATAGGTTTCTTTTTCATTTCCGGGCCCTCCGGAAAAAATCGTTGCTCAACTCCGATTATATATCACGATGACCTTAGAGACTTACGGGGGATACGACAACTCACGCATTCCCCCAACATCCGATACTATCGGCACAGACATATACTGTTATTATTATAACTGGATATCGCGCATGAACCAAGAAAAATAATAAAATTCATCCTCAACCCTCCAACTTCATTATTTGCGCATAAACCTATTCCCAATAAGGCTTTACAGAATTGCCATCCCCGAGGTGCTCTCGCCCCTCCAGAATCCACAAGCGACTACAACCACTACAACCGTCAGGGCCGTTATCTCCCAATTCTGAGAATTTCCGATTTCGTAAGCTGAGCTTCTTCAAGTACTTAGCCAGGGCTGGGGCATGTACACTGTTTTCAATGTCCCTTGATATACTACGCCCTGGCTGCACTTTCTTGATCCTTGCTCCAAGCGTCAAGTAATGTTATTCTATATCGAGCATTTTGGAGCAATGCCATGTGGAAAAAGCAGAGTAGTGCTGTGTTTGGCTTGATCTTGGCGGGAACGCTCTGCCCGCTTTACTTTCTGACACGAGCTACTTCGCCTGAGGGATCGGCAACGCCCGTGCAGACCTTGGTGCATTTTCCCGCTCCTTTCTTCTTGAGATTATCAATGTCGAACAGAAAGACAGATCTTCATTCAGCGTCTAGGGAAGAAATGCCGGTCAAAATGGAAGTCTACCTGAGTAAAGGAACAATGCTATGAAACGAGTCTTGTCATCGATTGTGTTTATCTGCCTATTAATGACGGCATGTTCAGTTCAGAATGCTAGTTTGGTACAAGCCGCGAAGGACGGTAACCTGCAAGCAGTTCAAGATGCTCTTGGCAAAGGTGTTGATGCAAATGCGAAAGATGAGAACAACGTGCCAGTTCTGATATGGGCAGCAAAGAATGGTCAAACGGGCGTTGTCAGGATCCTGTTGGAGAACGGTGCTGATGTAAATCTTAAGAACGACGGTAATATAACGGCCCTTTTCCTAGCATCAGAAGAAGGCCAAGTTGATGTGGTCAAGCTGCTATTAGAAGATGACGCTGATGTGAATGTGAAAAGCATCAACGGTGTAACAGCCTTGTGGATGGCGTCGCAGAATGGCCATGCGGAGATAGTCAAGCTTCTGCTGCAGAATGGTGCTGATGTGAATGTAAAAAGTGCCGCCGATGATGCAACACCGCTGATGATGGCAACGCAGGACGGTCATACAGAGATCGTCACACTATTGTTGGAAAGAGGAGCCCATGCAAATGCTAAGAAGGCTGACACCGGCATAACCGCCTTGTGGATAGCCGCACAGCAAGGACACACGGAAATCGTCAAGTTATTGCTTAAGAAGGGTGCTGAGGTAAATGCAGAAAACACAAAAGGCGTGACGCCGCTGATGATGGCATCGCAAAGAAACTATAGAGAGATTGTAAAAATCCTGCTCGAAAGCGGTGCTGATGCAAATTCAAGAAGAGCTGTCGACGGGGTAACAGCGATTTGGATGGCATCGCACCACGGTCATGCGGAGATTGTCAGACTCTTGCTTGAAAACGGCGCCGACATGAATGCAAAAAGAACTGCCGACAGTGTAACACCGTTGTGGATTGCCTCGATGAATGGTTATGCGGAGATTACCAAGCTTCTATTGGAAAACGACGCTGATGTGAGTGTGAGGGAAGCTACGAGTGGTCCAACGGCCTTGTGGATCGCTTCGCAGGAAGGCTATGCGAAGATCGTTAAACAACTGATGGAAAAGGGAGCTGACAAGGATGCAAAGGACTTCAAAGGCGTGACGGCTTTGTTCATCGCATCGGAAAATGGCCACACAGAAGTCGTCAAGTTGTTACTGCAAAAGAATGCCGACGTAAACATCAAAGAAGCCACCTATGGTGTTACACCGCTATTAACTGCGTCACGGAAAGGCCATGCAGAAGTTATCGAAGTACTGCTGGCAAACGGCGCTGACGTCAATGTAAAGGGACCTAACGATGTGACAGCGATGTGGTTAGCATCTGCCGGAGGTTACGTTGATGTTGCTAAGCTCCTGCTGGAGAATGGTGCTGATATAAACGCACAGAATGTCGATGGGGCAACAGCCCTAATGATGGCATCGCAGGAGGGCTATGAAGAGATCGTCAAAGTCCTATTGAAAAATGGCGCTGATATTACCATAAAGGACAATAACGGTATGACCGCAATGTTCAGTGCATCCGAACACGGCCATGCTCAAGTGGTCCAGCTTCTCTTGGACAAGGGTGCTGATGTAAATAGAAAGGAACCTACCTACTGGGTAGCGCCACTCCTGACCGCGTCCCGCACAGGCCATGCAGAAGTCGTAAAGCTTCTGCTGGAAAATGGTGCTGACGTAGATGTACAGGGTCCAAATGATATAACACCCCTGTGGTCAGCATCAGCTGCAGGTTATAGCGACGTTGTCAAGCTTCTGCTGAGAAATGGCGCTAATCCAAGTGCAAGAGAAACACCAAGCAGCATAGCAGCTTTGTGGATAGCTTCACAGGAAGGTCATACAGAGATCGTAAGGCTTCTATTGACCTATGGTGCTGATGTAAATGCAAAAGACGTCAAGAGTAGAACACCTTTATGGATAGCTTCACTACAGGGTCATAGCGATATTGTGAAGATCTTGTTGAACAACGGTGCTAACGTGAACAGCAAAGCTGCCGATGGCACAACTGCGCTGTGGAGGGCGTCGGAAGAAGGTCATAACGACATAGTAAAGCTCCTGCGGAGAAATGATACGGTGTTGAGCAAAGAGAATGTTGAGGCCGAAGGGGATCTGTTAAGAGCATCCCAGAACGGCAATACAGAGATTGTCAGAGATCTGCTGAAGAGAGGTACTGATGTGAACGCGAGGGGCGCCGATGGCATAACAGCGCTTTGGATCGCGTCGCAGAATGGCCATGTGCAGGTGGTCAAGCTCCTGCTGGAAAAGGGGGCTGACATCAATGTGAAGGACGTATATAGCGTAACACCCATTTGGATATCATCGCAACATGGCCATACTGAGGTTGCCAGGCTTTTGTTGGAAGAGGGAGCCAAGGTCAATGTAAAGAACAATAACGGCTTAACTGAGGTCATGATGGCCGCCCATAATGGTCATACGGATATTGTCAGGCTCTTATTACAACGGAGATGTGATGTAAACACCAAGAGTAATGAAGGTCTCACAGCCCTGCTCTTGGCATCACTGGCTGGCCGGGTAGAGATCGTTAAGCTTCTGCTGATCGAGAACGCTGAGGTAGGTGCTAAGAGCAAAGATGGTGTAACGGCTTTGTGGCTAGCAGCACAGAATGGCTATACGGAGATCGCAAAGATGCTATTGGACAAAGGAACTGATGTAAATATTAAGGATGCCAGAGGCGTTACTCCGCTAATAATATCATCTCAGAACGCTCATGCGGATATGGTTAGGCTTCTGCTGAGCAATGGTGCTGAAGTCAACTCGGCAATAACAATCAACAATGTCAGATGGACTGCCTTGAAGCTAGCAAGACATTTCGGGCATGCAGAGATCGTCAAACTGCTTGTGGAGGCTGGAGGTACAGAATAATACAGCGAACAAGAACCTATTCTTAAGGGTAAAGCAATGAAGATAAAAAGGATGATTCGAGCACTAGTTGAGGTTGGGTTGGATAGGGCACTATTATGTAAGATACGAAGATTCGCAGGGTTGTATGTGGGCATTATTCTTTGCTTTTTGTGCCTTGTTATTATGACTTCATGTAATCCAATGAAGTTCGACGGTGTGAAACCTGTGTATCCCAAGCCCAATGCAGACTTCAACGAATATCCCAAGGTGGTGTCTTTGCGCCCGACGTTTGAGTGGAAAGCTCTCAAATCGAAAAAACTCGGTAATCCTGACATGTATCAGATATCCATATGGGAGCAGTTGCTGGAATACAATAGCTCCACTCGAAACGAGGCGATCATAATGTGCCAGTGCACTAAAGAGACCTTGGTCAGAGCGAGGTATGTTACAGTGCGAGCAAGTGCACCAAAACGCACTGTAACAATGGCCCATAGAGAGCCCGTATATCGTGAAAACGTCCAAGGTTTGAGCCATAAGATCGACATATCTCTCAAACCTTCCACCAGATATCTCTGGAGCGTACGTCCCGGCTGGGTGAAAGAAGGAGAGAATATACACTATGGAGGTTGGGGTCACTACGAATCCAGGGCCGAACACAGGCAACTTGCCCGTGAAATATCCTACTTTTACAGGTGCAGATTTCCTTTCGTCACTCCGCTTGTAGATCCAGATGCAAAGGATTCGAATTTGCCGTAGACAAAGTGGCTATCGACTATTAGTCAGATTCCTCCTGAGATGTAAAGATTAACCGGTTACGAGAGCGCTTCTCGGAGAGGAAACGGCGACAGCATAATTAGTGCTGGCGACCATTATCTAAGGTACTCCAATAGATACCAATGAAATTTAAACTTTCTTCCCTGGCAAATATTTGTGATATGTGATATTCTCTATTCCGTAGCGACGAGAAGGTGATATTATTGATAAGGCAAGGTGTCGTTGCACACTCAACACCAAAAAGACAAGAAATGGGGAAAACGAAGTTGGCCTAAATGAAGGAGTACTATCATGACTGTTCGGCAGAACAAGACGACGGCAATGATTGCTACGACTATGGTCCTATTCCTAATGGGATGTGGCGCTCATGAAATAACCTCTTCACCGTCTGGCGCCGCTGTTTATGTATATCAGGCTGGCGGGATGCATCCCGTCAGGGGGCCTTGGTCCGTGGACAATAGGCCAACGTCCGAACAGATGGTTCAATTGATGAAGAAATCCCGTCCTGTGGTGACTCCATATACCTGCAAAGGAGGCCCATTTGACCGTTGGTATCAGGTTCGCAAAGAAGGCTATCTTGATAGTGACATTATTTTTCTAGAGCAAGCGAAAGGCACGCTATCGCACCACTTCACTTTAGATAAGAGCCCCTGAGGTTCTTCTTAATTGCCTTCGGATTGTGTGCGCCTGGCCTTGAGAATGTCAGTGAAGATCGCATTAGAACTAATAGCTTTTTGAATGGCTTTGCGGTCGATGGAGGCCTGTCTGAATGTTTTCTTATAGAGAAAGAATTTGCCTGATGCAAGCCTGCGAACATAGTCAAGGTTGCTCTGGTCTGCGATATCTGCTCGTTTGGCAAAGTCCGCAAGTTGGTCTTCGGAAAGCTGTTTTCTAACGAATATGAAGAAATACGGATATGTGATCCCAGATTCTTGCCAAGTCTCCTTCTTAAGGTCGTACACGACTATTTTGATATCTTCGCTCTCCGAAAGGATGCTTGGTATCTTGGGCGAGTAAATAGTGTTAACCTCTGGTTCGAATAAACCTGTCTGAAAGTCAGAAGCGGTTTGTCTTCTTCCACACCCCAAACCCAACATCAGGGCAACTAACATGATGAAAGCTATCCTTTTCATATCTGGGCTCCTCACATAGAGTATCGTTATTATATTAACCATGGCGTAATCATAATCAAGTAACTTGAATACAGCAAAGCATTTTGTGTGTCTATTGCCAGGGAAACTGCGGACGAACACCTGATTACGTTGGCAATTGTCTTTTACATTTGTTATCGTCAATTCTGTTGCTGGAGGAGGTGATGTTATTTGCAGGGCTGGAAACTATCGTGCTAATGAAACCAAAAGGCAAAAGAAACGGAGAGGTCCGTGTTGAGCTGGATGAAGGAGCCATATGATGACTACTCAACGAAAGAACGCTATAGTGATGTCTACTGCGACGCTGGCCCTGTTACTAGCGGGGTGTGCCGCTCATGAAATAACCTCTTCACCGCCCGGCGCCACAATCTATATCTACAAAGCAGCTGGCATGCACCCCATCTATGGCGAATGGTCTTTAGACGAGAAGCCCGCACCGGAACAGATGCTATATGTAATGGAAGAATCCTATCCCACAGTTACTCCCCATACTTTTAAAGGCAATATATTCGGTCGGTGGTATCAAGTTCGCAAAGAAGGCTATTTTGACAGCGACATCGTCTTTCTTGAGAAGCCAAAAGGCACGTTGTCGCACCATTTCGTTTTGAAGAAACGGCCGGACCCTTTAGGGGGTGAAGAATGAACTAGCAGGACTCTAAAAAACGTTTTTGGGCACCCGAAAGCAGCTTGCTCGCCTGGTGACAACCTTGTTCTGATTCAAAAAACAAGGGTGACATTAACCAAGGCTTGCGAAACTTGCTCATTTTCCGAGTTTTTTAGCAGCCTGCTAGAGAAGTCGAGTGCTCGAGGGCGTCTGTTTTTGAATGGCGATGTGTTTTTAGTGTCAATGCTATTCTACTAGCCCCAAAACAAGCGAAGGTTTCTAGGCTTCAGGCCGGTGGTGTCGGCGGTTTTTCTCGGACACAATTTTCCTGCTCCCCCTGAGGGGCTGGTTGGAGTTGCTGACCGAGTTGTGTTTGCTTCATGAATTCACCGCTTTCCTCGCTCCCGAAGGTCGGCAATTATCACGGCGTCCATACCGTGACCTCAGTTCTCGCCCCAT
>JAFGTU010000464.1 GCA_016933985.1 Sedimentisphaerales bacterium
GCGCTGGCTGATGCGGATCAGACCGTCCTTGTTGCCACAAGCCAGCCACAGCAGCTTCAACTTTTCCCTGGCGGCTACTGGGTCGGGTACGAGCTCGGCCGGAGGTTTGGTGTTCGGCGCCGAGGAGAACCCACCGACCCAGCCAAACGTGTCGAGGTTAGCCAAGCCGATGTTCAAGGACTGGCCTCCGCCCATCGAGAGACCGGCCAGGGCCCGTTGTTCGCGGTCGGTATATACAGAATATTGGGACTCGATATAGGGAATGATGTCTTTGATCAAGTCGTTCTCGAAGGGCGCTCCCCAACCGACGAAGCCGCCGCCTATGCCCGGCCCGCGATCTCCACCGGCCCCTCCGTCGATCGTTACACTGGCATTGCCGTTGGGGAAGACCACTATCATCGGCTCGACCTTGCCGTCGGCCAGCAGGTTGTCGATAACGTTATCGGCGCTACAGGCTCGTATCCATTCGAGGTCGTTGCCGCCGATGCCGTGCAGGAGATAGAGCACGGGGTATTTGCGGGCGGTCGAATAGTCGGGCGGCGTATAGACCCGCATCTGCCGACGCGCTCCGAGCGTCTTGGAATCATACTGAACCACCGCCACCTCGCCGCGAGGAACACTCTCCCGCCGGACTCTGAACCCGGCGGGCGGGTCTGCGAAGGCTTGCTTATCGTCCGGACCCAGCTCGATCTGACCTCCGAATCCGGGTCGTCCTCCGCCTCTGCGAGCATCCGGTGAGGGCATATCCCGTGAAGGAGCCGCAGACGCGGTTGGAGAATCAGAATCCTTGAAAAGCAGTTGGGCAAACTCATGCAGGCTGCGGCGCCAGGACTGGAACTCGTGGGCCGTATCCTGGGAGACGTAAAAGACACTGTTGATACCGGCTTGTTTCAGTGCGTCGGCGTTCGCCTTCGGGTCGCCGCCAAATCTGCGACGATTGCCTCCGAGTTCGCGGCTGCCGTAGCTAACGAATACCAGCTTAACTTCCTCCTTGAAACCGGGTGTGTTGCTGACGTCATCGGGGGAGATGGTTCCGCCGCTGAAGAGGCCGATGTGGGAAAACTTATCGAGATTTTTCAGGGTAATCGACTTGGTTTCCATTCCGCCCATGGAGAGGCCGGCCATGGCGCGATGGGGTTGATCGGAGAGCGTACGGAAACCGGCATCGACGTAGGGGATCAGCTCGTCGACGAGAACCGTCTGGAATGGACCGATATCGAAGTTTCTGAGGCCGCCGAACCGGATTTCGTTGGTCATGCCGTAGGTCATCACGATGATAAAGGGCTCGGTCTTGCCCTCGGCGATCAGGTTGTCCATGATCAGGTTGGCGCGGCCCTGGTTGCTCCAGGCAGTTTCATCCTCGCCCCAGCCGTGCTGCAGGTAGAGTACGGAATATCGTTTGGTCGGGTCCTTGTCGTAGTCGGGCGGTGTATAAACAAAGGCGCGGCGCGAGGTGTTGTGGGCTTGGCCATCCTGCGGAGTGCTCTTGGATGGGAAAAGAATTTGCTGCACCCGGCCGTGGGGAACGTCCTTGAGGGCGTAGAAATCCCGGTCATGAGCGGGGATCTCGATACCGCTTTCCCAACGAGTCGAACCGTAAAAGTTCAACGTGCCGGGATCGTTAAATGTCCCTCCATCAATCGTGAGATGATAGTAGTGAAAGCCTTCATCCAGCGGTCTTGCCGTGGCGCCTATCCAGGCGCCATCCTCGCCCTTGGCAAGGGCGGTTCCTCCTGCGAAACTCACGCTGACGCTTTGGGCCTGGGGCGCGACGATACGAAATCGAGCATAGCCTTGGGAGTTAACCTGCGGATACTGCCGGCCGGGCTGATTCAAGGTCGAGGGCTTGAAGTCTTCTTTAATCGTTGGCTGGTCTGCCTGAGCTAAACAGGTCCGGCCCGTTATTGCGGCTGCCAACAAAATAGTTATAAGCCTGCGATTCATTTGATGAACTCCTTAAATCATTTAGTTGTGCCGTATCTGCTCGATATGATACAACTCTGCAAACCGCCCTGCAACTTACGAACGTATTTTTTCTTGGCTACCGTCTTTGACCGGGCAAGGCCGCCGTCCGGTCATTGCAACACCGCTGAGAAGTGTCGGAAGCGAGACGAAAGAACGGAATGCCGACAAGAATTTTCACCTCGCAGGCGGCAAAGCACGCGGGTATAATCTGCATGATGGTCCTGGCGACAAATAAGTGCTCAGTCTATAGGAGGCTTTTATCGTGATCGGTAAACATTCTACAATAGTGATATTGATTTTAACCATATTAGGCAGTATGGCTATTGCGCAGGCGCCTGCGGGGCCGTTGAGTCTGTGGTATCGCCAGCCTGCCAAGCAGTGGGTCGAGGCCTTGGCGGTGGGCAACGGGCGATTAGGGGCGATGGTTTTTGGCGGCGTTTCGCAAGAGCGGATCCAGTTGAATGAAGACACGCTTTGGGCCGGCGGGCCGTACGACCCGGCGAATCCCGATGCGCTTGAGGCATTGCCGAAGGTGCGGGAATTGATCTTCGCCGGCCGATACCGGGAAGCGCACAATCTGGTCGGTCAGAAAATGATGGCCAGGCCTTTGAGCCAAATGGCCTATCAGTGCGTTGGAGATTTGTTGTTGAATTTTCCGAACGCTGACGGGGTGACGGATTATCGGCGCGACCTCAACCTGGATACGGCCGTGGCCGCGGTCGCATATACGATTGATTCAGTGCGCTACACGCGAGAGGTCTTCTCCAGCCCTGCAGATCAGGTCATCGTGATTCGGTTGACGGCCGACAAGCCCGGTAAGGTCACGTTTACAGCCGGCATGAAGACGCCACAGAAGGCGTCGGTGATTGTAGAGCCGCCCAATACATTGGTGATGCAAGGCGTCAACAGGGGTTCCAGTGGTATTGCCGGCACCCTCAAATTCCAGGCCCGCGTGGCCGTTAGGGCTTTAGGCGGACAGGTCGTGCCGGGCGACGGCCAGATCACCGTCACCGAAGCGGATTCCGCATTGCTGCTGATCGCCGCAGCGACCAGCTACAAGAGCTATAAAGACGTGACCGGCGACCCCGAGGCGCTTACCAAAGAGACAATCGCCAAGGCCGGTGCGAAGTCCTTCGACTCGTTACTCAAGGATCACGTGGCCGCCCATCAAGAGTTATTTCGGCGGGTGACACTGGATATCGGCACGACGGCTGCCGCCAGCCGCCCGACGGACGAACGAATCAAGAATCCCAACAAAGACGACGATCCACAACTGGCAACTCTCTATTTCCAGTTCGGCCGGTACCTGCTAATCAGCAGCTCTCGGCCGGGCTGCCAGCCGGCGAATCTCCAGGGTATTTGGAATGACAGCATGAATCCGCCCTGGCAAAGCAAGTACACGATCAATATCAATACCGAGATGAACTACTGGCCGGCCGAGCCGATGAACCTGGGCGAGTGTGTCGAGCCGCTTGTGGCGATGGTGATGGATCTTACCCAAACCGGCGCGCGCACCGCTCAAGTCTGCTACGATGCCGGCGGCTGGGTAACTCATCACAATACAGACCTGTGGCGGGCCTCGGCTCCGATTGACGGTCCACAGTGGGGCATGTGGCCTACGGGGGGCGCCTGGTTATGCCTGCACCTGTGGGACCACTACGATTATTCAGGCGACAAAACATACCTGGCCAAGGCCTATCCTGCCATGAAAGGAGCGGCACAGTTCTTCATCGAGACTCTGGTCGAAGAGCCCAAGCACAAGTGGCTGGTGACGTGTCCATCGCTGTCGCC
>JAFGTU010000465.1 GCA_016933985.1 Sedimentisphaerales bacterium
AGTTGGCGCTTATTCTTCGCGGCGTCGGCGAGCTTCTGGGCTAATTCGGCCTCGGTAAAGACCTCGACCGTGCCTCGTTTTAGTAACTCAACTTGCTGTGCGATACTTTCGGCCATATATGCTGTCTCTGCAAAACAGGGTACGCAAAAAACGGATTATAGTGGATACGCCAAAGACAGGCAAGGCTGCAATTGGCAGATTCGGCCTACCATCCCGGGTCGGGGCGGACCGTGGCCTTCAGTCCTTTTGCGCCGACGATGTAAATCGGGCTGGCCCCAAGGGGGATGGGCAGGCTCGTCGTGCGGATCTCGACAACGGGGACGAACCGCCGCGTGCCGTAAATGTCGTATTGGGTCAGGCCCTTTTCGTTATTGACGCGGATGTAGGCGTAGGGCTTTGTTGTCCATGCTACGATTGTGTCGGCATCGGCGGCGGGGTCGGTGAAAACTGCGGCATAGATATCCGGGCCGAAAGCGTCGTTGCGGAGCCATTTCCTGCCTTCGAGCATTCGCGTCATAAATGCGAAGGCATAATAGGCGTATTTCGGCGACAGGTCGTTGCGGAGCAGGCCGACCATATCGGCCTGGTCGAATTGCCGCGTGCCCGTATCCCGCAGCGTCCACCAGAAGACCTTGTCGACCTTGCCGGAGGCGATTGCGAGGACGTGAAAGCGGACGGCCATATCGGCCTGCCGCAACTCCGGGACGCCGTAAGGGTGAATCTGGGTGTTCCAGCAGATTTCCGTAATCCAGATTGGCTTGGGCCTGCCGAATTTCGCCATTACCTTTTGCAGCTCGGCTGTCTGTTCGAGGAAGCTCATACGCACAAGCGGATAGTCGGGCTTCAAATCGTTGCGATGCCAGCTCTTTACGTACTGGTCGAGCTCCCACCAGTCGAAGGGCTCTTCCGGGGCGGACGGTACACGATAGGGATGAAAACAGGCAACGTCGAAACAGTCATAGGGAACAAGCTCAAGAATCTTCTCGGCCCATAGGACGTCGCAGAAGGCCATATTCAAGCCGAGGACCAGGGCATTGGGGTCGGCTTCGTGGATTGCTTTGCCCGCAGCGGTTAGAAGGCTCGCATACTGCTGTGGCGTGCCCTTCCAGAATCCGCCGTTCGGCTCATTCCATATCTGCCAGTGCTTGATTTTGCCGGCAAAATGCCGCACGGCCGCACGGGCGAAATCGCAGTATGCTCGAACGCCTTCGGCGGTGCGGGGATCGTGAAAGTCCGGGCCGTAGGCGAGGTTGGCGAAGAGCAGCAGGCCGTATTGGCGGCACAGGTCCACAAGCCGGTCGTAATCGGCAAATTCGTATTTGCCCTTTTCCCTCTCGATCCGGCGCCATGTGAAGTCCTGGCGGCCCCACTTGATACCCGCATCTTTCATCTTCTGCAGGATGGCTTCAAGGTTGGGGGTATCGGGCTGAAAGGCGGTGTTTATCCCAAATGACGAGTCGGGCAGGAGCCGGTCTGCAAAGGGGGCCGCAGAGAGCTTAACCTCAAAAGCCCCGCCAGCCGTGGCTTCGACGGCATTGAGCGATGCTGAGAAAAGGAACGGCATCAACAACGTTAGGCCCAGATTACGGAAAAAGACCGACCTTGACATAGCATTAGTCTCCAAATGACCGTATAGAAAGCAGAAAAGAACCTGCGAAAAGACGATTGTAGGGCAAGACTCGGCGATGGGCAAGCTGCCTTGTAGGCAGGTAAGGACGTAGGGTAATGGACAGACGACGGAGAACGGAGGACAGAGGACGGACGAGGGGAGGGATAAGATGAAATCCGAAGCACGAAACTCGAAATCCGAAACAATATCGAATTTCGAATGACCGAAATCCAAAACGGGCAGGTAAAACGACGGATGAGAGGGTGCGCTGGAAGCTTCGCCACGATAGATTGGGTTTGTTTGGGTTTGTTTTTTTCTGGCTGGGCGGATGGAATATTGGGGTAAGTCCTTGGAGTATAAGGGGTTGTGGTGATTCTGGGATTTTGGGAATTGGGTTTGTTTTGCATAATCGGGCCGTGAATGGGTGGTAAGATAGGCAAGATATGAGGGTTGTATCGGAATCGAGAGACGGGGGACGACAGACGAGTCCGGGTTCGGTTTGTATCTTGTATTGCGTATTGCGGGCGGGGAGATTGGGTTTGATTGGGTTTGTTTTTTCTTGGGTTGTGAGGCGGAAAACCTGCATAATGCTTTTTGTTGTAAGGTGTTAGGGCTATTTTGCCTATTTTGAAATTGGGTTCGTTTTCTTCGACTCCGCTCAGAACTCCCTTCGGTCGTTGCACGGTTGGGGTGTGGCCACGAAGACACGAAGGCACGAATAAGACAGAATACAGAAGACAGAAGACAGAAGACAGAAGACAGAAGACGGAAGACAGGAGACAGAAGCCGGGAGACAGAATGTATAGAGGCGAGAGTCCAAGCGGCAGGATGGGCGGAGCAGACTCATTATTGATGATCCATTCGACTTTGCTCAGGATAGATTGATTATCTACTGTTGATTCGGGCATGGTTCTACCCTCCTTATTGTTTATTCAGTTTGGTGGGTATTATATCGGATATGGTGTTGTATGTCAAGTTAATTTTGTAAAATAGAGGGGCAAAGGTGCAGAGGGACAAAGGCACAGAGAAGCGTTGAAAAGAGGTTCCCGCCAAGGCGCCAAGGCGCGAAGGGGGAGCAGTGTATCAGGTGAGCAGGATATCAGGGTGTGGATATCAGGATGTCAGGGTATCAGGGCAGGCAAGGTCGGGGCAAATTGCCTAAATTGACATGGGGAGGGTAGGGAATTGATTATTGATTATTGATGATTGATTATTTGACAGGCGTCGGAATCTGGGGTAATTTGGGAGTTGATGATGTGGCCGTAAGCGAGACGCCCCCCTGAGGGGCCTATGGGGCCAGGATGGGACCTAACGGCTTCGGGGCAGGCCCCCATGGGGCAGGCGTTGGATATTATCTGATATGGCTGAGATTGTGAGTGGGATATTGACGGGAGTTTTGGTGGCGGTGAGGTTTGGGGAAATGGACCGGACAGATTCAATTGGCAATTCGCCTTATCTGGAGTTTTGTGTCAAGTGAATCCCTTGCCGGAGGAAGCACGGAGTAGGTTAAACAGGGGGCAATAAGGCGCACAGGGTGAGAAGACCAGGAGAGTAAAAGGTACAGAGTGGGTCGAAAGAAATAGGCTTGGCATTTTCTTTAAGAGTTCCTTGTCAGGCAGATCTCTACGCGTTACAATGATGCCGACTAAGGAGTTCTGCGAAGAATGGAATCGTGTGTCATCGAAATTACCGAGGCGGCCAAGAAGCACGGGAACCTTAATGTCGCGTGTTGCGGCAAAAGTTTCTTTCCAGAAGATGCTATTGGTGGGGCGACGAAGGCTGAATCGGCGAATCCTATCACGATAGTAGCCTCGGGACTTGTGGAGCCCGTGAAAACAGACATCCCCTCCGACGGGAAGACTGGGAGACCTCGTTGGATATTCAGGGACAGAAAATGGGTCCGCGAGTTTGTTGCGAGCAACAATCTGAACCCTGGAGATAACGTCACGATTGCTCGTTTGGGAGGGCGGAGCTATTCGGTACAACCGACGGACAAGCGTACGGGCTTTCCCGTGACGGTTCCACGTTCGAAGCTTTTCCACAGAACGAAGCTGGGGAGAATCTACTTGGGAGATTCGCTGGCCGTTCTTAACAAGCAGCTCGCCCCAGGATCAGTTGACCTGATTGTGACGAGTCCACCATTTGGCTTGGTTCGCAAAAAAGACTATGGAAATGTAGACGCGGATAAATACGTTGAGTGGTTCAAGCCGTTTGGGAACTTATTTCTTCGTCTACTCAAGCCGACGGGATCTCTCATAGTGGATATGGGGGGCTCTTGGAATCCGGGATTTCCGACACGGAGCTTATACCACTATGAACTTCTCCTTACGCTTTGTAACGAGTGCGGTTTTCACTTGGCCCAAGAGTTCTTTTGGTGGAATCCTTCGAAGTTGCCGACGCCCGCTGAGTGGGTGACTGTACGGCGCATCAGGGTTAAAGATGCCGTGAACTTCGTATGGTGGTTGTCACGGACTCCATGGCCAAAGGCAAGCAACCGCCGTGTTTTGAGTCCATATAGCATTGCTATGCGTGATCTCCTTAAGAACGGGTATAAGGCGAAGCTGCGCCCGAGTGGGCACGATATTAGCGAGAAGTTTTCCACAGATAATAAAGCCGCAATTCCTCCAAATCTGATTGCCGTGGCAAATACGGAGAGCAACTCGTATTACTTACGATACTGCAAGGAAAAGGGGCTCTCCCCACATCCCGCGAGATTTCCCAGCGAGATACCGGAGTACTTTATTCGGATGCTTACCGACCCAGGAGATTTGGTCGTAGATCCATTTGCCGGAAGTTGCGTGGCTGGGGAAGTAGCCCAGCGTCTTAAACGGAGATGGATCTGCGTCGACACGGTTGAGGAATATCTCGAAGGTGCTATCGCTCGATTCAGAAGGGAAGACACTCTATTTCCACTTCCGAAGAGTCGAGATCTCAGCAACAGTTATTACAAGATATACCATCCCGGAGCAAACTGGAACTGCGAACCTGACGTAGTGTTGCCGTCCGATGGCGGCAGCGCTAGAGCCAAACGCTCGAAGAATCTGAAATAGGGTCATAGGGATATCCTGGGAATGCCAGCCGTGCAGTCTCAACAACTTGTTGACGCGATACTCGATGCGGTAGCACAGTCTGGAGAAAATGGCTTGTTGGTTTCCTCAATACGTACCCACCCACGGAAATTTGTCGTTTCTGGTGGAGTGGAGCCCTTGCGTCTGTGGGTGTACGCGTGGACGCTAACGCCCGGTGGCCGTCCCCAGCTCAAGAATGAATACCGCATTCAAATGACATCAGTCTCTTCTCCCTTGGGACTTAATCCAGACGGCCCGACTGTATTGATGGGCTACGAGCCAAATCTCAACATGTTTGCAGGGTTTGACGTCGAGCTTCATACTACCTTTACTTCGGGTTCGCCATCTGTTCAAGTGAATATCGAGTCTATTCGAAAAGCCCTCCAAAATGGACTTGCGTTTGGGCGGAAGGAGAACCGAGAAATCACTTTGGCAATTCGCCCAGATCATTTCATGACGTACGTACGGAATGCGCAGAGTCTTCACAATAAGGCAAGACAGACTTCGACGCTGACCCTATTAGAAAAGGCATGCTCCCTTAGTCCTGTGGCTGAGGAAGAGGTACTCTCACTGGGTATTGAACGCCAGCGGCTGGTACAGACAATTAGTCGCGTTTCCCGCAGCGCTAATTTCCGACAGCAGGTCCTCAACGCTTATGGGAATCGCTGTGCAATTACGAGAATGCAACTGCGGTTGGTTGAGGCTGCACACATTCTTCCCGTGCCGGCTCCGGGTAGTGTCGATCATGTTAGAAACGGAATTGCTTTGTCGCCAACTTACCATCGCGCGTTCGACTCAGGCCTGATTTATATCGGGCTTGATTATGAAGTACGAATAAATCCTGCAAAAGAGACACAACTCAAGAAGCTCAATCTGACTGCGGGCCTTCCTGACTTCAGACGTGTTCTCGGAAAGGTCCACTTGCCCCCAGATAAAGGACAATGGCCCGATCCTACCTTCATCAAGCGTGCCAACAAGTATCGCGATATTCATTGTAGGTGACCGACCCGGAGGGCCCCCTTAACCAAGCTCCAGGACAGGACCTGGGAGGCGTGCACATGGGGTTGCCCCCGCAAGGGACCTGACGGCTTACGGGCAGGGAGGACACGGATGTGGGGAAGGTACCTTGTTCGTTGGGTAGGAGATTGCCACGTCCCTAAGGGACTCGCAATGACTCGACGCAGGGATAATAATCAGTAATCTTTGAATGGGCCACGCGGGTCGGCGTTTTGCATTTGTTTTTGCCAGGCGGTGAAGTGTTCCCTCATTTTGTTTAGGATTTGGGGGTGTTTGGCGGAGAGGTCGGTTTTTTCTGCAATGTCGTTTTCGAGGTCGAAGAGGCCTGAGGCGCTTTTTGAATCGATCCATTTGTAGTTGCCTACCCTCGCGGC
Source organism: Sedimentisphaerales bacterium (assembly GCA_016933985.1). Lineage (GTDB taxonomy): Bacteria > Planctomycetota > Phycisphaerae > Sedimentisphaerales > Anaerobacaceae > JAFGCD01. The sequence goes on from JAFGTU010000465.1 coordinate 6,069, forward strand.
CTTATCGCCCTGCCGCTGCCAGAACATCTCTTTTCTGGCGGATTTTTCTTTGCCTGACAAGACTTCGCTCATATCGAAGCCGTCGAGGCTTACTCCTTTCGGCGGCCTTGCACCGGCAGCTCGGCAGAGGGTTGGGAATATTTCCATTGAGGTGAGAAATTCTTTGCAGACTATGCCCGGCGATACTTTGCCGGGCCAGCGGATTAGGCACGGTACGCGGAGGCCGCCCTCGAACATCCGGCTCTTGCCGCCCCTAAGGGGCGAGTTGTCGCCGGGGCCGCTGCCTCCGTTGTCGGAGAAGAAGATTACGATAGTCTCCTCGGCGATATTCAATTCATCAAGCAGATTGAGTATCCGGCCGACGGACTCATCCATATAGGTGACGCAGGCCATGTATCGCTTTCGGCTGGATTCCTTTGCGTGGGGATTTGCGGCGTCGTACGGGCCGTAGTGCTTTTGGATGTATTCAAGGGGGGCCTGGGTGCCGGGACGCGGGCGGTCGAGATTGGATGCGCTGTGCGGGGCGTTGAAGGGAACGTAACAGAAGAAGGGGCGATCCTTGTGCCTTCTGATGAAGCTGAGGGCCTCGCGCTCGAAGAGGTCGGTGGCGTACGTCCCCTTATCCTCGGTGGTCGGGTCGTTGCCGCGTCGCATGGAGGGGACGCCGTAGCGCTCGTGGGTCCAGTAGTCGATGCCGGTATTGGTGTAGCCGTAGAACTCGTCGAAGCCCCGCTGGAGAGGCAGGAAGCGATGGAGCTGGCCCAGGTCCCACTTGCCGAAGATGCCGGAGACGTAGCCAGCCTGCTTGAGGACGCGCGGGATGAGGACCTCGCGTGTATCCATTCCGCCGACCTGCTCCCATGAGACGGCGTATTCCTCGGTGCCGTACTGGTAGTCGTAATCGACTTTATCGTTACGGAACATGTCGTAGGTGCCGTTTCTCTGGGGGTATCGGCCGGTCAGCAGGCTTCCGCGGGAGGGGGTGCAGGCGGGCCAGGTGACGTAGAAGCCGGTGAGGCGGGTTCCGGCAGCGGCGAGCCTGTCGAGATTCGGCGTCTTGATCTCGGTTCCGCCGTAGCAGCCGAGGTCATTGTAGCCCTGGTCGTCGGAGACGATCAG
>JAFGTU010000466.1 GCA_016933985.1 Sedimentisphaerales bacterium
AGATTATCATCCCCTTTGAATTCACTGGGATTGGCCCCCATCACCTTCTGGTACTGTTCCTGGGTCACCTCATATATCCCCATGTAATAACCCTTGCTGATCTCCACCGTGTGAATGGGTTTCTCGTTGGATAAACCATGATCGCTGCCCATCTCAAACTCTCCCGGTGGGATCCAGACCAGCTTCATGCCAATGGAATTTTCCCATACGGTTCCTTGCTGAGGATTCGAGGGTAAAGGATTGACCGCAGGAGATGGCTGGGCTTGAGAACCTGGACCGCGCGCGTTATGTTTTTCACATGAACATACAATTACTATCATTGCCGCCAGCAATACCCCGAAGATGATTCGTTTAGTCATCATATTCATTCCTTTCATTCAACTGTCCAGTACCTATTCAAGATATCACCATTGGCCAGCAAAAGCAAACAGTCAAATTCTCCCAAAAACCAACTGGCATAGGACTCACATATGACTGAGTAGTGAATGGTTGCGGACGCATTTGGCACGCATTTGCCTGTTTTTGAGGGGAAAGCAGGGAGAATCTGAGTATGTATAAACCCCCTAAGATATTATATAGTAGGGAGTTAGGATGAATGGGCAGAGGCCGATTTGAACCGCCGACGCACGGATTTTCAATCCGTTGCTCCCAAAATATGCATTTCTAACTACTTGAAAATAAACAACTTATGACCACGAATTTCAGAGAAAAATAGGGATTGGAGAAGAATATGACTAAGGTGAAAAAACTAATGACAGCAGGCCTGTTGAAAAACCGCTTCATCCGAATAATGAGTAGGTGGCTGTTGCAGGTCAGCGCCTTGGAGTTGTCTGAAGAGAAAAATCGTTTGGGCAGAGGCTCAAATTTGGGCTACCTGGGGGGAAATTTGTGCCTCTGGGCCCCCGAACGATTTTTCTCGGTCTTCCGAGCTGCCAAATACACCTATGCATTATCCGGATGTACCGAAAAACCCTGCAATTAGTTGTGATTCTTCTGATTGACTACCCTGGCCTTTTCCTCAAGAACTCTTTTCCGCCAAATACGCAATACGAGATACGCGACACGCAATACGAACCTTGCACAACCGCCACCGGGTAGCCATAATATAAAGAAGATGTGCCTCAGGACGTAGCTGATGACGCTCGAATTAACAAACGATTTTTTCTTTTCTAAGTAGGCCTAACCTGCCTCCAGGGTGGCAGAGGCCACAATTTTGCAGAAGCCTTTGTCGAGAAAAAGAAAGGAGCTCGAGATGAACGGAAAATGGTTTAGCCTGGCCGTAATGGTGGTCTTATTGGAAGCGGGAATCTGCAATGCTGAAAACGCGGGCGTGGTGGCGCCGGGGGCGAAGGTTGAGAAGCTTGCGGGCGGTTTCGCATTCACCGAAGGCCCCGCGGCCGATCCGAACGGCGATATTTACTTCTCCGACATTCCGAATAACCGGATTCACAAGTGGGATGCAAGAGGCAAGAAGCTCTCTACCTTCCGCGAGGACTCCGGCGGGTCGAATGGGCTCTTCTTCGACAAAAAGGGCTGGCTGTTGGCCTGCGAAGGCGGCGGACGGCGTCTTGTGGCCATCTGCCCGAAGTGCAAGGTGACGGTTTTGGCCGATGGGTACGAGGGCAAGAAATTCAACAGCCTCAACGACCTCTGGATAACGCCGAAGGGAGGAATTTACTTTACGGATCCTCGCTACGGCAACAGAGACGGGATGGAACAGGACGGCGAGCACGTCTATTATATGACGCCGGACCGCAAGAAGGTTATCCGGGTGATAGATGATATGGTCCGGCCGAACGGCGTCATCGGCACGCCTGACGGCACGACGCTGTATGTCGCCGATAACGGCGGAAAAAAGACGTACTCCTACACAATTGCCAAAGACGGAACGCTCTCGCAAAAGAAGCTCTTTGCCCCGGAAGGCTCCGACGGCATGACTATTGACAGCCGGGGCAATATTTATCTGACGACAAATGCCGTCAGAGTCTATAACAAGAAGGGCGAGCTGATTCAAACGATAGAAGTCCCCGAAGGCCCCGCCAACGTCTGCTTCGGAGGCAAGGATATGCAGACCCTGTTTATCACGGCGAGAACTTCACTGTACTCGATCAGAATGCAGGTAAAAGGCATCCCCCCGCTGCCAAAAAAGGGGTCTTGATTCACGAAGTTTCATTCGGAGCAACGAGCAAACAGAGCCACGAACGTAAGTGATTGGTCCTATATTGACAATATGGATATTGCCCCACGCTCACGATGGGGGGCCGTTCTGGGGGATGCTTGTGGATTATCCGCTTGGCTACCTGATTACCTTTACCACTTATGGAACGTGGTTGCATGGCGACAATAGAGGGAGTGTTGACAGAGAACATAATCAATACGGCAGCCCTTTCATCGCTTCCAATCGACCTCTACATCAAAAGGAACGCAGCACCCTCGTGAAGCAACCACGTTCATGCTGTCGTAAGCGGCGAGGAAAAACCCGAGAAAATGATGGTGGACTTCAAGGCTTATGCGACCAGGGCATTGAGGAAAGAGGCAAATGAACCTTCAACTAAGAAATACTGGACGCGGCACGGCAGCACAAGGTATCTTTGGACGGAAGAAAGCATTGTCTCTGCGATGAAGTATGTTGAGAATGAGCAAGGCAAAAGAATGACGTTCGGAGCAATGAACAGACGGAGCCGCGAACGTAAGTGAGTGGCTTTGCATCGATAATATGGATGTGACACCGCGCTGACGCTTGGGGCTCCGTCGCATATGCTACGTACGGGACTGTCAAGGACGTGTATGGCAAATAGTGATGATTTCAAAAAAGCCGTTGAGCTAATTAACAAATCCGGCAGTACCTTGATTACTACTCATATTAAGCCGGATGGAGACGCCTGCGGATGCGTAGCGGCGCTTTGCGATGCGTTGCGGCGTGTGGGCAAGAAGGTTCAGCCGTTGTTTCTCTCGGCGGTGCCGCAGTGGTATAGCTTTATGCTTTCCGAAAAGGCGCCCGTTCTTGGCGAAGACGCCAGCATCGATGAGCTAATGCAAGGGCGACTCGGCGAATTCGACCTCATTATCATCGTCGATGCCGACAGCTACAGCCAGTTGGGCGATTTCGAGCAGTATCTAAAGCAAAACACTAAGCCCGTCCTCGTAATCGACCATCACGCAACATCCGACGGCCTCGGCGATGTCCAAATTCTCGATTCGACAGCGGCGGCAACCGGCCTGATTGTGCTGGAGCTCTTCGACCACGCCGCCTGGCCCGTAACCGAAACGATAGCCCAGGCCCTCTTCACGGCGATAGCCACGGATACCGGCTGGTTCCAATTCAATAACACTGACAGCAGGGTCTATGCCGCCGCCGCCCGCTTCACCGACGACGGTGCCAAACCGACCAAAATCTACGAGAAACTCTACCATAGCTTCTCCCACGCGCGCTTCAACCTCATGCTTGCAATGCTCGCCACGCTCGAATTGCATTTCGATGGGCGATTTGCCACCCAGCACATACTACTGCAGGATTTCGAGCGGACCGGAACGACCTCTGCGGACACGGAGAACCTCATAAACGAATGCCATCGGATTGGAACCATTGAGGCCTCCGCACTGTTTGTCGAGCTCAAAGACGGCAGAATACGATGCTCCCTGCGAAGCAGAGGCGCCGTCGATGTAAGCAAGATTGCCGAAAAATTCGGCGGAGGAGGCCATAAACCGGCAGCGGGTGCCTTCCTGCCGGGACCTCTGCAAAACGCAAAAGAGCGCATCCTCGACGAGATGTCACGCCAATTCTAACAGCCTCCAATACTCGTAAAACGCCACACTTAAACTGCGTTTCGAAAGTTCCGCGACTATACCGTCATTTCGACCGAGCGTAGCGAGCGAAGAAATCTATTCAAACTGCCAAATTTTATCTCCCTCATAGTCGTCACATTTATGAAATGCGGTGCTAATCTCCAGGTAAGCCCTCAAGAGCATCTGGCCCCGGAACAATCCGTCGGAAGCACTACGGTAAATGTCGTCCCCTCGCCTTCTTTGCTCTGCACGCTTATCTTCCCGCTGTGTCTTTCCACTATCTGCTTCACTATCGAAAGCCCCAGTCCCGTGCCGTCCTTTTCATTTTTCTTCGCGTTACTCGCCCTGAAAAATTCCTCGAAGACACTGCCCACTTCATCTGCAGGTATCCCGATTCCCGTATCGCTGATCATAATCTCAACCGCATCGCCGTTGCCCTTTGCCTCAAGCCTAACGCTCTTGCCTTCGGGAGTATATTTCACCGCATTGAACAGCAAATTCGTGATCATCTCGGTTATCGAGAACTCATTGCCGACGATACTCCCGACCGACTCGGCCACATCCGAACTGACCGTAATCGACTTCTCCTCCGCCCTGGCCGCAATACTCGCCAGAGATTTCGATATAACATCCGGCAGTGAAAAGGACTCCATCTGCATCCGGCCGCTCAGCCTCATCTGTGTCAGGTTCAGCAGCTCCTTGACAAAATCAGTCAGTTGTGTCGTCCGATGGAGCGCCCTGCCGAGAAATTCGCTCTGCTGCTCGACTAGAGAATCGGCCGGACCGCTCTTGACTATATAAAGACTGCTTTGTATCGCCGCAAGGTGGCCTTTAATGTCGTGTGTTACACGCGAAACGTATTCATCTTTTATCCGGTCCTTCTGACGCAACTGCTCGTTCGCTGATCGCAGCGACTCTTCCTGCTTCTTCAGCTCAACAAGGAAAAGATTCTTCTGTGCAAAATCTATCTGACGCGCCGCCGCCTCCACGAAATCAAACATCTGATCCGGCGACTTCTCCGCCAGAATATCAACGTAAAGAACATCCACCGTCTCGCCAAGATCGTTCACTCTGGCGGAGAAAACGAGGTGAGGCTTCTGCTTGTCCACGATTGTCAGTTCGATGTTCTGCCCGTCCGCAGCCTTGTTGCTCGCCTTCACCGGGGCGCCTGCCGACCGAACGGAGTCAAGCACGCGTTTGGATAAGTGCAGATAAAAGCCCCGCGCACCGACTGTGTCTCCCCGAAAATGACAGGCAAGAATCTCGGGAGACTTCGCCAGAGGAGCAGGATGCCGGGGCAGCCGAACTATGGCAACAAAAGTATCCAGCATCTCCGCCAGACTGCTGCAGGCCTCCTGATACAGCTCCGAAGGGCTCGATAGTCCAAGCAGTCGGTTCGTCAGCTCGTTAAGCTGCTGCATCAGCGCCTCGGACAGAACCGCTGCCTGCTCGCCTCTGTACGGCGTTATGTCCTCTTCGAGGGCCTTATCGACGAT
>JAFGTU010000467.1 GCA_016933985.1 Sedimentisphaerales bacterium
CAAGGCAGCAGAATTTCGGCGCGTCGCGCAAGAAGCATCCGGCGATGCAGCGAAGAGGCAAGAAGAATTCTTCAAAGTTCGCCTGGCCAAGCGAAGGCTGTTCTTCCGTGCGCCCGAGTTGGAGAAGCTCGATAGAATTCTGTTCGTAAAGAGGCATCCCTTCGAGCCTTCACATAACTACAGCGTGATTTTCGATGCCGCGGGCGGTGTCGGCGGGGGCGTTTGCGTACTGGAATTGGCGCGCCGAGACGGCCTCCTTGACCCGGATCGGGTAACCGTGACGACCCTGTTTGACGCAGGGGCCGGGGTTGCCCGGGACCCCGTGGCCGATTTTGCGGCCCGGAGGATTTACTTTGGTTATCCTTACGGATTTGTGCCGAAGCACGATCTGTATTCGTCCGTCGTATTGATGCCGACCAGGATGTTACCGTCTCGGACGGCGACTTCCAGGACTTCATTTTCATTCGAGTGCAGCACGTGCCTGGCCCCTTTATCGACAGGGGCGCTTATAAGCGCCTCAAACATCGAACGTCCGAACAATGTCGGGTGTCCGCGCCTCCCGTTAAAAGTCGGAACCACAATGGGAGCCTTCGTTCTTCTGAACTCGTCCACTATCCGATCGACGATTTCGCTCGTGATGAAAGGGTGGTCCACCAGACAAAGCAGAATCGCTTCGGCCTGCTGCGGAACATGCTCAAGCCCCGCAACCACGGAGGACAGTTGTCCGCTCCGGTAGCCCCTGTTGACGACCACGTCGGCGTCTAAGAGATCAACGGCCCCGGCAATTGCATCCGCCTGCGCCCCCAGGACCACCGTGATCCTGTCTGCACGGGAACTGCGAAGAATCGCGACAATCTGTTCGAGAAACGTCCTGTCGCCAAAGCGAAGCAGGGCCTTGGGCTTGCCCATCCTCTTCGATTCGCCGGCGGCCGATACAATTGCGTTTATCACGTGCTGTCCCCCGGCCGGCACAAAGTCAGGTGGCCGATTTGATGCTCCCGCCCCAACCTCCGTATCTTCACAAGCTCACAGACGATGCTCAAGGCAATTTCCTCGGGCGTGACCGCGCCGATGGAGATTCCAATGGGGGAAAACACGCGGTCGAGCAGGTCAGCCGGAACCTCTCGCTGCCTGAGGCGGCTCAGAATTGTCTGCGTCTTTCGTTTGCTGCCGATCATGCCGATGTACCTTGCATCGGTCGTGATGACTTGCTCCAAGACAGTTTCGTCGTATTTGTGGCCCCGCGTGACTATCACAACGTATGAGCGCCGGTCGATCCGGACCTTGTCGAGCACCCGCCCGAAATCCGCGACGATTATCTCGTCGGCATCGGGAAATCGCTGCCTGTTGGCGTATTCACATCGGTCGTCATAAACGGCCACCCTGAAATGCACCCCTTTGGCGTATCTTGCGACGTGGCAGGACAGGTGCCCTGCGCCGAAGAGGACAACGGCAGGCAGCCGCGCCATGCCTTCGATGAACGCATCGGCCTCTCCTGCCGATACTCTCACGCTGCCGCGAATTCCGGCGGCCACTTCTTTAATGGCCGAGACAATCTCTGATGAGAGCTCGACATCGGCCGGCAACGCTGCGTTCCGGATAAGAATCTTACGCGGCAGCGCATCCGGGGAGATGATCGACAGAAGCACCGTCGATTCATCGCTGTCGGCCGCTCCGACAAGGTCGTGGAACACAGGAAGCGCGTTCTTGTCGAACGTTTCGATAAGAAGCTCCGCCGAACCGCCGCATATCCCCTTCTCATCGTCAGGCGTATCGCCCAGGTTGAACGTGAACGTCTTGCTGCTCGGCTTTGAGAGCATACGCCCTGCCTGCTCGATCATTTCGCCTTCGACCAGCCCACCTCCCACGGTGCCGAACGTCTGTTGACCCTCGGCCCAGACCAGCATTTTGTAGCCCACCTTGCCCGGCGTCGAACCCGTCGTGCTCACGACCGTTACGAGTGCGACGTTCTCGCCACCTTCAAGCAGCGCCGCTGCCTTTTCGAATATGTGAAAGTTGTCCATAGCTCGATAGAGAACCGTGACGGTATTGAGTGCGTCAAGCCTGTTTGAGCAGCAGGCCGCGCATGGGCATCGAGCGGATGCGCACGCCCGTAGCGGCGAAGATGGCGTTCCCGATGGCCGGAGCCACGGCGATAATCGGGGTCTCACCGCCGCCGGCCGATGGAATATCTCTGTTGTCGATCAGATGGACATCGATCTTGGGAACGTTGCTGAAGCGAGGGACTCGATACTCGGAGAAGCCGGCGTTTAGAATCTTGCCGTTCTCGAACTGGATTTCTTCGCTCAGCGCGCCGCCCAGTCCCATGATGATGCACCCCTGAACCTGGGAGGTCAGGTTGGCCGGGTTTTGGATCGGGCCGCATTCAAAGGCCTCGCAGACTTCACGCACCTTTATACCCCCTTGCTCGCGGTCTATTTCCACCTCTACGCAGGCGGCCACGACGGAGTTTTTCTCCGTTCCGCAGGCCAGCCCCACGCCAAGCTCAGCGGTGACTTTCTTCCTTCGTGCGGGCCAGTCAAAGTGTTTGGCGACGGTCTCCAGCACCCTGCGGATGCGCGGATTGTCGAGATGGGCCAACCTAAAGGCCAGCGGATCGGCCCCGGCCGCAGCCGCCAGCTCGTCCATGAACGACTCGCGTGCGAAGTTGTTGACCGTCGCGCCGAGACATCGATACGGCCCCTGCGCCAGAGGCGAGTCCGTGCCGACGGAGGCAATACTCTTATCGGCAATCGCGTATGGCGTGTCCGCAGCCGCGCCGCCGGGATTGATGGTCGCAAAGTCCCAGGCCGTGATCCTGCCGTTTGCGTCCAGGCCGGCCTTGCACTCGATTACCGCGGCCGGGCGAAAATACGCCCAGGTGAACTCTTCGGCCCGCGTCCAGCGCGCCGATACCGGCCGACCGGCCGCCTTGGCCAGACGAGCGGCTTCCTCGGCAGCCTCGGCGCTGTGCTTGCCGCCGAATCCGCCGCCCATATCAGGCACGATTGCGCGAACTCGTTCAGCGGGAATGTTGAAAGCGCCTGCCAGATCACGCTGCACCCGCTGGGGCCAGTCAGCGCCGGCCCAGACGGTGAGTTTGTCCCCGCTCCACTCTGCGACAGCCGCCCTCGGCTCCATGGGCACATGCTGAATATAAGCCGCTTCATACGTTGCGCTGAGAACCTTGTCCGCTTCGGAAAGACCCTTTTCGACGGATACCTTGTTTCCCGGCCGCGACCGGTCGCCGGTGCGAGCGTGCTCCTTGAGATGGGAGAACAGCTCTTTGCTCGATGGGTGTGGGACGGTTTTCCAAGAGGCCGTCTTGGCCAGGGCCTCCACCGCCTGGGCTGCGCGGAACGACGTCGCAGCCGCGCACCCGACGAACTGGCCGTCACGAACAACGACCACATCCTTCATATCTGCGACACTGGACAAATCAATCGATTCGAGCGTCGCGCCGTATGAAGGCGGACGCAAAATCTTCCCGAAGAGCATGTTCGGGCGAATAATATCCGAAGGGTATCGGTGCGCCCCGGTAACTAAGTCGCGCCCGTTCGGCCTGGGGACGGAAGTCCCGAGCACGTCCCATTCCGATACGTTCATCACAGCGACATCGGATGAAATGCCCTGCTGGAAGAGCTCTTCGACCTCGCCCGCCTTGGCCAAATCCGTATAGCTGATCGTCTCCTTTGTGGCCGCGTTGGTGATGACGCCGTTCTGTACTTTGAGCGTGCTGCCGTCGAGCTTCCACCGCTTGGCCGCAAGGCCCTTGAGAAGCTCTCGAGCCGTAGCGGCGCCCTGGCGGACTGCCGGGACGGTGGAAGGCGTCGTTCGACTGCCGGCGGTAATGCCGTCGTCGGGGACCAGTGCAGTATCAGCCATGATCAGATGGACCCGGTCCGCCGGGACCTGCAGCTCTTCCGCCGCCGCCTGGGTAAGCTGCGCGCGAGAACCCTGGCCCTCCTCGACCTTGCCGGTCATGACGGCGAATGTGCCGTCGGTATTGAGACGGACTCTCGCCGCCACCGTCATGGATGCTCTGCCCCGGCCGCCTCCCCGGCCCAGAGACGGACCTTCCATTACCGTGACCAGAAGCCCGGCTCCGACAATCTGCACGAAGCAGCGCCTGCTCAGCTTCATATCGCCCGTCAACCCCCCGGACGGCTCGCACCGTTGTGATTCGGTTATTTTGACTAATGTCTCTTCGGTCATGAGCGCCTACCTCCGTATCTTCTCAGCGGCGCGACGAACGGCCTGTAGTATCTTCGTGTATCCGTTGCACCGGCATAGATTAACATTCATCTCTTTGACAATCTCTTCGTCCGTAGGGTTAGGATTTCTCTCCAGCAGGGCCGTCGCCGTCAGAATCATCCCGCTCGCGCAATACCCGCACTGCATGGCCCCCACTTCGAGGAAGGCCTCCTGCACCGGGTGCAGAGAATCCCCGTCGGCCAGTCCTTCGATCGTTCGGATCGTCTTTCCATTCGCCTCTCCAACGGGCGTGATGCAGGAAAGCACGCGTCGCCCGTCCATGATAACCGAGCACGCTCCGCAGCGGCCCTCGCCGCATCCGTACTTCGCGCCGGTCAGATGCAGATCCTCACGGAGCACGTCAAGCAGAGAGCGCCTTGGATCGGTGATGACAGTTGTCTTTTGGCCGTTGACTGTGAAGATAACCGTTGCGTCCATAATGAACCTCCATCAGACTGCCCGTGGACAAAACAGGCAAAACTCTCTATCGCAAAGCTTCCATCGGTCGTACACCGGCAACGCTGACTTGGCGTAACATAGCTCTTCTGTCGCAGGCAATCATAGGCCCTTCTCAGGCCGGTTGCAATGCAAATCTGAGTTCCCCGGTCCTGCCTGCAAGGTAGAACGTGTTCAAAAGACGGGAAAAAACATCTTTGCGTTTTTTTCTGAGGAAGTTATACTTGGACGAACGATGCGAAAGAGGTGGATTTGCATGCAAGGAGCATTCGGCCAATGCAGACGTGCGTCATAAAGCTGACGAAAGCCTCAGAGAAATATGGGAATTTGAACATCCGCCCCTGCGGCAAGGACTTCTTCCCCGAAGATGCGTTCGGCAGCTACTCAAAGAAGACCGGCCTTGGCGCGCAGATTATGCTGAAGGCCGAGGGTCTGACCGAGCCGATCAGGACGGACATACCAACGGACAAAGCCACGGGACAACCGCGCTGGATATTTAGGGAACGGAAGTGGTTAAAGGAGTTTCTGAGATCGCACAGCCTTGGTCCGGGGGACGAACTGGTTATTCACCGCCTGGATGCTCGAACTTACGATGTTGGCCCAGCGAGATTTGCGCGTCAGTTGGAATTATTCGAGAATGCCTTGCGTCCGGTGGTCTATGCCCACAACCTCGCACAAAAATATATTGAAGGCACTCCGGTCGAACACAGAAAAAAGAACGGCCAGTACTTCACGCCACCTGAAGTGGCAGATTTCATGGCGGATCTGGCCGAAGTAAACGGGCGTTCGGCGATAAGGGTCCTCGATCCTGGTGCAGGGACGGGCATTCTGTCATGTGCTGTTTGTGAGCGACTTGGACAGATTCAAGGCCTCAGTGAGATCGAACTGGACGTATATGAGACTGACCCCTGTCTGCTTGCTATGCTCGATGAAGTTCTTGCACATCTCACATCTTGGTTAGACCGGCACGGCGTCTCTTTGAAGTGTAGAGTATTGGCCGAAGATTTTGCGCTCTCAGCCGCTGAATTGGCGGATGAGTTCAGGCCTTATGACGTAGTTCTTTCCAATCCGCCGTATAAGAAGATTGCTGGGGATGACCCACGATCACGCTTGGCCAGAGGGGCTGTGTGCGGGCAACCTAATTTGTATGCTCTTTTCATGCTGGCTGCCGCCAAGATGCTCAGACGTTCAGGCTCGATGGTGTTCATAACACCGAGGAGTTATATGGCTGGCTGCTATTTCAAAGCTTTCAGACAGGCGTTTTTCAGAATCGTTCAGCCGATCAGAGCCCATCTCTTCGAGTCCAGGAAAGACGTGTTCTCGAATCAAAAAGTCCTGCAGGAGAATGTGATTCTCGAATCACGTAAAGGCGTGGGCGCCAAGAGTATCATCGTCTCTCATTCGCACAATGCGAAGGATTTGGAGCACTCCGTGTTGAACAAAGTTCCGTTGGCGCATGCACTCCACATGGGTACGAATGGCATGGTCTTACGATTGCCTGTGGATGAACTCGATGACCTCGTAGTTGAGATAGTGGATTCGTGGACAAATACGCTTGTAGATTATGGTCTTGAGATATCAACTGGACCCGTCGTTCCCTTCAGAGCCAAGGAGTTCATCACATCGAACGGGCGGTCTGCGAAGGCCACACTTGTACCATTGCTGTGGATGCGCAATGTCCAGCCGATGCAGACGGTCTGGCCTTGTGGTTGTCCTGATAATCGGGATGCGGCCAATCAGTTCATTGTGGCCAATAGCGAAACACACCGCCGAAAGTTGCTTGTGCCACCTATGAACATGATCCTTCTTCGGCGTTTCAGCGTGAAAGAAGAAAAGCGTCGACTAACTGCGGCCCCGCTTTTTGCCGGAACCCTCGATTCGGAATGGATAGGCCTTGAAAACCACCTCAACTACATACGTAGGCCACGAGGAAAAATGACGCAACATGAGACGATCGGCTTAGCGGTACTCCTAAACAGCTCTCTGATCGATAGGTATTTCCGGATATGCAACGGGAATACGCAAGTGGGAGCGGCTGAAATCAGGGCAATTCCGCTGCCGTCCTTAGATATTATCGTGCAGCTCGGCAAGTTATTCGACAGAAGGGTAGAACGTGAGGTACACGAGCGATTGGATTCGCTCGTGTGGAAGATGGTCAGACCATTTTGCAGAAACCAGAAGCTGTTGGAGAGAATGAAACATTGAGACGGATAAAGCAAGCACAGGAAATCTTGGAAAGCCTTGGCCTGCCTGCGCAGCAGTGTAACGAAATATCGGCTATCACGTTCTTGGCGTTGGCCAATATCGGAAGGGGCGATCCTTGGGACAGTGCTACAGCACGGCGGCTCAGGATTCACGATGTTTTGATTTTTGCCCAAACGAAGCTCAGAAAGAAATACGCCGAGAACACGCGTGAGACCATCCGCCGCCAAGTTATACACCAGTTTGAACAGGCGAGGATTGTGGATCGCAATCCTGATGATCCGAGCCTGCCAACGAATAGCCCACGGACTCATTATGCCTTGACTGATGAGATCATAGGCTTAATTCATTCCTTTGGGACGAAGTCCTGGTCGGAAAACGTCAATAATTTTCGCTCACGACGAACGGGTTTACTTGAGCTTTATGCGAAGAAACGCAAACAGCAACTGATTCCGGTTAAGCTGTCATCCGGGAAGGAATTGTCTCTATCTCCTGGAAAACACAACGAACTCCAAGTAGCCGTCATTGAGGAATTCGCTCCGCGTTTCGCACCGGGAGCGGTTGTTGCGTATTTTGGCGATACCGCTCGCAAGATGCTGCATTTGGACCGTAGCGTCTTGGATGGACTTGGACTGAAAGTTGATAAGCACAAGAAACTGCCGGACGTTGTGCTCTATCATACCGAGTCCGAACGCCTTTTTCTCGTGGAGGCTGTGACTTCCCACGGACCCATATCGCCCAAGCGGCACTTGGAACTATCGCAAATGGTGGCGCACATCAAAGCTTCTCCAATCTACGTAAGTGCCTTTCCCGACCTAAAGGGGTTCAAGAGCCACCTTGCAGATATAGCGTGGGATACGGAGGTCTGGGTCGCTGAGATTCCTGATCATTTGATTCACTTCAACGGTGACAAATTCCTCAGATGAGGTTGCCCACGACACGAGCCTTCTATCCGAAATCGCGCGCCACCTAAAAGCTGTAACGCCAGCCGGTGTAGATGTTTGTGTTGTTCTCGAATTGGCCGAAGAAGGTGTTGGGGTAGTCGCCGAAGAAGATATTCGCCCCCAGCTCCCAGGCGAGATTGTCGTTTATCTTGTAGTTGACGTTCGGCCGCAGATAGACGTCTTTGTCCGATGGCGAATAATAGGTGAAAAACGACAGCCGCAGATTCTGGTTCATCAGCAGCTTTGTGAGGCGAACCGTGGTCAAATGCCTGTATTGATCGCGTGCCGGGCCGGCAGTCAGGCTGCGTTTGTAGGCGTGGAAATCCATCATCTGCTCGACGTAGTATTGCAGGCCCATCGTCAGGTCCCTGCCTATTTCCTGTGTATAGCCGAGCAGGTATCGCATCTCGCTGTTATTGGTAAGAGCGTTCCTGCCGCTCGCGTCGTCGGATGAATCGTAGTAGCCGACCTCAGCATTGCCGATACCCTTGCCGACGGGACCGCGGACGCTGGCGCCATAAACATTCAAATCGGGAAACAGCGCCTGGTTCATCGCCGCATTCATTCCGCCCGGGCTCTTCCAAAACCCGCGATAGCCGTAAAACGCAACTTCGTAATTCCTGATCGTCTTATAGAGTCTCGCGGCGATCTCGTCGTCGCGGAACCATCGGTCGGGCCTGTTCGTGTGGACGATTGCATTATCCCCGGCCAGGCTGCCCATCGGCAAGCTCCAGTACGAAATCCGCCTCCCGTCGATGTACCTGTCCGGATCGAATTGCGGCGTATAGGCGATATCGAGATTGGCCCAGTCCCCGAACAGGCTGATCTTAACCGCATCGGAAGGCGCTTTTAAGTATTCGTTGTCCCTGCCGATGAAGAACGAGTTCCAGTCCTTGGGAAACAAATCGTTGATGAAGATAAGGTCGCCTGTTCCCCAGGTCAGTACCTGGCGACCTATCTTCATATCCATAGACTCGGAAGGCCGAAGGAATATGTTGGCCTCTCGCAGGTCGAACTCGGCCTGCTCTTCGACCATATCGCCATATACGTCGCCCTTGACCCTGATATCGCCCCAGTCCATATA
>JAFGTU010000468.1 GCA_016933985.1 Sedimentisphaerales bacterium
GATTCCGGGCCGCTGACCTCAATCATCAGGCTTTTCTGCCCTATATCCACGACCTTCCCCCTGAACATCTCTATCAGCGAGACGATTTCAGGGCGTTTCTCAGGCGGAGCTGTTACCGAGACGAGCATCAGATCGCGCGCCACCACCGGCTGGCCGGCGAAATCCTGAACCTTGACCACAGGAACAACCTTGGCTAATTGTTTGCGAACCTGTTCAACAACCTTGTCGTCGCCTACAACCACTATGGTCATCCGGCTGAGCTTCGGGTCTTCCGTTCGCCCGACAACAAGAGAATCGATGTTAAACGCCCTGGCCGCGAACATCCCCGCAATGTGCGCCAGAACGCCCGGCTTATTCTCAACTAATGCGCTTATTAAATGCTTCATTTTTCACGCCGCTTTCCAATTTCAATTCAGATCAGCCTTTCCAAGACATCGAGTCCATCCATCTCGTCGAGGCTTTTGCCTGCCGGGACCATCGGCCATACATTCTCTTCGCGATCGACCTTGAAATCAACAACACAGGGCCTTTTCTGGGCCAGCATTTCCTTGACGGCCTTGGGAACGTCGGCCTTTTTGTCCACCGTCATCCCAACCGCTCCAAGTGCGCGTGCAACCTCGGCATAGTCCGGATTGGACAGATAGCTCTTGGAATAGCGCTTGCCGTAGAAGAGCTCCTGCCACTGCCGAACCATCCCCATATACCCGTTGTTAAGGATGCAGACCTTAATCGGCAGATTGTGCTCAACGGCGGTTGCAAGCTCGGTCATCGTCATATTGAAGCTGTGGTCGCCGTCGATATCTACCACGGTGGCGTTGGGGTCTGCTACCTGGGCGCCAATCGCGGCGGGAAGCCCGAAGCCCATCGTGCCCAGCCCGCCGGAGCTTATTAGCTGCCGAGGTCTGGTGAACTTGTAGAACTGCGCCGCCCACATCTGATTCTGACCGACCCCGGTCGTCACAATCGCTTTGTTCTTAGTCTGCCGGCAGATTTCCTCAACGAGGTATTGCGGCTTAATCGTCCCGGAATCCTGGTCGTACCGGAACGGAAATTTCTTTTTCCAGTCGGCGATCTTGGCGAACCACTCCTTCCTTTCGCAATGCTCGACCTCTTGGGCCAAACTGGTGAGTATCTCTTTGGCATCTCCAACAACAGGAATATCCACGCGAACGTTCTTCGATATGCTCGCCGGGTCTATATCGATATGTACGATCTTTGCCTTCGGGGCAAAAGTGGCGATCTTGCCGGTTACTCTGTCGTCGAATCGCGCCCCGACGGCGATCAGCAGGTCGCACTCCTGCACCGCATAGTTGGCGTAGGCCGAGCCGTGCATACCGAGCATATCGAGCGATTCCGGCATGGTCTGGTCGTAACTGCCCAGGCCGAGCAGCGTCATCGTCACGGGAATATTGGCCTTTTCAGCCAAAGCCCTGAGCTCATTGCTCGCATTGGAGCTGATGACTCCGCCGCCGACATAGAGGACCGGCTTCTTCGATTTGTTTATGGCGTGTGCCGCCGCCGATATCTGTCTGGCGTGCCCCTTAGTCCGCACGCGATAGCCCGGAAGATCCATCTCGACAGGCCCATCGGCTTGGTATTTGCCCACCGAAATATCAACCGGCAAATCAACCAACACGGGACCCTGACGACCCGTAGATGCGATATAGAACGCCTCGTGAATTGTGCGAGCCAAATCCTTAATGTCCTTAACGATGCAATTGTATTTCGTTACAGGACGCGTGATGCCCGTGGTATCGGCCTCTTGAAAGGCGTCGTTTCCAATCAGGTCCGTGCGAACCTGACCGGTCAGAGCCACAATCGGTATCGAATCCATGTTCGCCGTGGCAAGACCGGTGACCAGGTTGCACGCTCCGGGGCCGCTGGTCGCCACCACCACCCCCGCCTTGCCGCTGACGCGGGCATAAGCGTCGGCCATGTGGCAGCCTCCCTGCTCGTGACGAGGCACAATGAAGTTGATCGGCGCATCGAAAAGCTTGTCGAACAATGGCAGCACAACGCCGCCCGTATAACCGAACATCGTATCGACGCCCTCTTCAATGAGCGTATCGACGATAATTTGAGCGCCTGATTTGGCCGTGGCGGGCGCCGCAGCGAGAGGTTTGGACTTCATCTTTCGATCCCTTTCCTGATAAACAAAACATCATTATTCCAGTCGATTACGGCTCTGAGGCTTCCTTTCAGCGAACCAGCCGCTTCTGCTCAAAGAAGCGACCGGGCCGTCCGAAGATTTCGAGCCCTGCCATAATCCCGTAACCATCCCCAAGGGATGTCTCAGGGTCGTATATGCGTGTTTTCACACAAATACGAAGGCATTCTACAAAGAAAATGCGACTATGTCAAGTACTTTCGGCAATTTATTTCGCTGAAAACAATCTTCTTGCCTCTCCGGACCGTAGAAAAATTGCTGGCTTTGAGCCGATTAGCTGATATAATGGCAACTGCAAATGAATTTATTGGAGTATTCTCATGTGTGAAAAATGTGGCTGTAGCGAAACCAACGCTGAAAAAATCCTCAAAGATAAGGTCAAAGAGACGATTGAGAATATTCGGCCAAGTCTCCAGGCCCACGGCGGAGATGTCGAGTTCGTGGCGATGGACGACGATAATACGGTGAAGTTGCGCCTCCAGGGCGCCTGCCAGGGCTGCCCGGGCGCCCAATTGACGATGAAAATGGGCATCGAAAGGATTCTCAAGGAGAAGGTGCCACAGGTCAAAAAGGTTGTTGCCGTCGGCTGAAGTCAGGCCTTGAGGCGGTTTTGGTGGACTTCAGACGGCCTTTTTGCTCCACTGCCCATAAATGCAACGTGCACGAATTATCCTTGCAGGTGTTCTCGTCGGCACCGCTCTATTGTGGGCGGCGGCAAAAGGGGAGCAAAACGCTCCGGCCCAGCGCTCCATGAAATACACATCCGGCTCTGCCGAGAGCGCAGGCGCGTGGCAAAAGGATGTGAGATCCAGGCTGTTCCAACTGCTAAAGATGGATGACCTCATCGACAAGAAGGATGCGATTGCCTTCGATCCCAAGGAGCTTTCGTCCGCAGGCAGGGGGGCTTGCCGCATCAGAGAATTGGAAATAAACTCCACCACGAATAGACGCATCCGGATCATCGTTACCTCGCCGGCTTCGCAGAGTGGACCTTTCCCCGGAGTTGTCTGCATTGGCGGCCACGGCAGCAGCCTATACAGCCCGTATAACGAGGATACCGTCGGCAAAGACGTGGCAAAGGCAAAATCCGACAGACTCTACAAAGGATTCGGCACCATCCTGGCCGAAAGAGGATATGTGACCATTTCCACAACGGTGAGCCGGCACGAGGTCTATGAAGAAGGTCGATTGCTGATGGGGGAGCGCCTCTGGGACCTGATTCGGTGCGTCGATTACCTGGAATCCATGCCCGAATTGGACCGCTTGAGAATCGGCTGTGCGGGCTTATCGCTTGGAGGGGAAATGGCGATGTGGCTGGGGGCCATGGACGAGAGAATCGCCGCGACCGTCAGTGCCGGTTTTCTAACCACCATGGACCATATGGAGCAGAATCATTGCATGTGCTGGAAATTTCCAGGGCTAAGGGAACTGGTAGATTTTGCGGACATCTACTCTCTTATCGCGCCACGAGCACTCCAATGCCAGAACGGTATGCTCGAACCGATAAGCCAGTTTAACGTGCCGCTGGCCCGCAAGACAATGGAAGAGGTCCGGACCATCTATTGTGACTTGGGCAAGCCTGAAAACGCGGTCTTGGACGTCCATGCGGGCGGACACGAGATTGACTCGCCGAGATTGCTGTATTTCCTTGAGAAACACCTTTACAGCAACCGATGGGCTGAGCCGAAAAATATTCAACCTTGAAGGTCAGCAGGGACCGTGTAGTGTGTTCAAGGGTTTAGGAGGCCAATATGAATTCAGACAAGCACAAGACACAAGGGATCGGGCGAAGGGAGTTTCTCTCAGGGCTTTCGGCAGTTGCAACAGGTTCAGCCCTTGTCCTCGGCGATTCGTCCTCGGTGGAGCGGGTTTCCTCGACAGATGGCGCCTCGGCCGCGCCGCTGCCTATGATACGGCTCGGCGGCCACTCCATCGCCAGGCTGGTTGCCGGCTCGAATCCAATCAGTGGTTATTCGTACATGGGTCCAATCCTGGACCGGCACATGAAAGAATACTTCACCTCTGAGCAGACAACCGAGTTCCTCTGGAAGTGTGAGAAAGCAGGAATCAACACTCATCAGTTCAGCAGCCCTGAGCAGATGGCCGGTGTATTTCGGACACTGCGAGAGCGAGGATCGAAGATGAAATTCATCTGCCTCCACGCCGGCGGCCCGGAGCAGAATTCCATCGAGCAGGTTGTCAAAGACACTCAGCCCATTGCCATTATCCATCACGGCGGCGTTACCGACAGGCTGTTTCGAGAGGGGAAAAGCCGGGAGGTCCATGATTTTGTGAAGCGCGTCCACGATGCCGGCGTTTTAGCTGGCGTTTCGGCCCATAATCCTAACTGCATCAAGCAGGCAGCCAACGAAGGCTGGGAAGTCGATCTGTTTATGACTTGCTTCTACTATCTTACGAGGACGCCGGAAGAAACCGAAAAGATGCCGCCGGTCGTCACGGTCCAGATCGGTTACCCATTCTTTGCCTCTGACCCGCTCGATATGGTCAAAGTGGTCCGGCAGGTTGAGCAGCCCTGCTTGGGCTTCAAGATCCTGGCGGCAGGTCGTATGTGCGGCAGCGACCAAAAAGTCGAGGCGGCATTCAAGTTCGCCTTTGAGTACCTCAAGCCAATCGATGGCGTTATTGTCGGTATGTACCCTCGCTATAGCGATCAAATCCGACAAAATGCCGAGCACACCCGAAAGTTCGGGAAGCCGCGAAGCACGTAGTTCCGAACCATGGAGTCTTGGATATCATGAAACGAATTCTTGTCTTCGTAATCCTGCTTGCTAACTCTGCAAATACTTCAAAAGCCGAATTCTGGGCCGGCTGGCGCGGACCGCGAGGGGACGGGACCTGCATCGAGCAAGACGTCCCCACCAACTGGGATCCGGCCGGTGCGATCTGGAAGACCGAGCTCCCAGGCCAGGGGCACGCCTCCCCGATCGTTTGGGGCGATCAGGTGTTGACCGTCACCGCCCTGCCTGCCACCAGGGAGCGCGTGTTCCTTTGCCTCGACCGCGCCGGCGGGAAGATCCTCTGGCAACAGACCGTCGTGCAGGGGCCGCTGGAGAAGATCAACAAGGAAAACAGTTATGCCTCCGGCACGCCAGCCACCGATGGCGAGCGGGTCTTCGTCACCTTCCGTGTCGGCGACGAAATCGTCGTGGCTGCGCACCAATTGGCTGGCGGAAAACAGATCTGGCTGGTCCGGCCGGGCACGCACACCGGAGAGTGGGGGTTTAGTAACGAACCGGTGCTATTCAAGGATAAGGTCATCGTGGATGGCGACAGCAAGGGGGATTCTTTTCTAATTGCCCTGCGGCGCACCGACGGCAAGACGCTCTGGCGCGTTAACCGCGTCAATATGGGGATCAGCTATAGCGCCCCGCTGATCCGTGAGATGGCCGGGCGCACTCAATTGATTCAGTGCGGCGACCGTTGCGTGGCCGGTTTCGATCCTGACACCGGCAAGCAGCTCTGGACGGTGGACGGCCCATCGCAGGAATTCGTCGCCACGCCGGTTTACAGCGAGAACGCCGGCCTGGTTTTCGTCAGCAGCAGCTGGCCCAAGCAGATTCTGCTGGC
>JAFGTU010000469.1 GCA_016933985.1 Sedimentisphaerales bacterium
CCGATGACTGGCACTAAGTCGTAACAAGGTAGCCGTAGGGGAACCTGCGGCTGGATCACCTCCTTTCTAGGGATATACTAGAACGCAGCAGGGTTTTCCAAAATCCCGCTGTAGTATGTCAGGCCTTTCGCTGCCTTTGGCTTAACTGTTCTTGAAATTAAAAAGCCCCGTCTTCGGACGGGGCTTTTTTCTTTAAAAATGCGGACAAAACTTGTATCTTGCCCGTTATCAGAGTAGAATGCCATACAGAGGTAATATATGAGGCAAATTAGGATTACATTACCGGAGAAGAAAATCGAGGACTTCTGTCTCAAGTGGAAAGTCTCAGAAATGGCGTTGTTCGGCTCTGTTCTCTCGGACGATTTTCGTCCTGATAGCGACATTGATGTTCTTGTCAGTTTTAAGGACGACGACGGATGGGGACTGTTCGATTTTGTGGATATGATCGATGAACTCAAGGGCATATTCGGACGGGAGGTTGATTTAGTCGAGAAAGATTCATTGAGAAATCCGTTTCGCAGACAGGCAATACTCACCGGCAATGAGGTAATATATGCAGCCTGACCAGAGAGACGCCGCTCATCTTTGGGATATGCTCGATGCTGCCCGGACGGTGGAAGAACTGATTTCCGGCCAGGATTTTGCCCAATACTCAAACGACCGAAGGACACAACTTGCCGTCGAACGGTCCTTGGAGATCATCGGCGAGGCAGCAGGCAGGGTATCAACTTCGTTCCGCAATGCCCATCCTGAAATCCCCTGGCGGCAGATTATAGGCCAGCGTAATGTCCTGATTCACGAATACGGTGAAATCAAGCAGGAGCGAATCTGGAAAGTTGTCAGAGAAAACGTTCCGCAGTTGATTGAGTTGCTAAGACAATTTGTTTGAAGGCAGGCTGAGGGCGCCCGAATAGTACAATAACGCCCGTGGGGTAAATCAGTAGAATGAGTTTTATCTGGAAAGCATCTAAACAGAAGTTGGCTATGATTCTATTTCAATCACAGTTTTCGTCGAAAAATGGAAAGTGACGCAGGAGGAAAAAAAGTTGACGATGACTTGAAAGAACAATTGGGTGGGAGCCGATTGAGTAAGTTCTTTTTCTTTGCATCGTGGTTCATTCTCCTTTGTGTGCCCCTAAGTTTCTTCTGGAGAGTCGCAGATTATGACCCGCAAAGTGGGGCCGTAGTTTCCTCTCGGTGGATGTGGGAAGGCACTGTTGCATGTGCTATCGCATGGTTATGCACTGCATATTTGTCATATCGTCTTGCAGGGGGACGGTATAATCCTATCATATGGGAAGGCAAAAGTCTGTTTGGACTATTAAAAAATGCTTTTGAATCTGGTGAAGCTAGAATTGGGTTTCATTCCCTGCGAGACCAAAGGAATTTGTTGACAGAGTTATCTTCTGCCGGAATCAGAAAAGGAGCATTCAAAGACACCCGTCAATTCCTCAGAGAAGAAATAACTAATGATCCTCCCGCGTTTGAAATTTGCCGGGATTTCATTGTTTTTCAAATGATTCATCAAGGTCGAGAAATGTTCTGGAATGGATACGGAAAAGAAAAAGACGTTCAATTCTTCTACGAGGCTGAAATTATTGTCGATTTGAAATCTTCCACGTATTGCATGTTTAGAGATGTTCTTGAAGGATTAACAGAGAAGAATCATGAATAGGATAGATACGCCTCCGGCGAGCCTAACAAGCCGCTCTAGCAGATGGGCTAACGGCGCATCGGCACAATAACTTCGTCTTGTTGGCGACAATAGGGTGGTCGATATGAAAAACCAGAAGAATGATATCCCGCATGACCTGCCGCAGGCAGACGAAATCCAAGCGGCTCTCGACCACGGAATCGACGTAGACGCCCTAATCGATAATCTTAAGAGAACGCCTGAGGAACGCATAAGACGTCACCAAATTGCCCTTAACACGGTTGAAAGACTTCGGGAAGCGAGGCCTCTATGAGCAGCGATTTCAGCGATCTACTCGAGCGGCTTGTTAGTGCCCGAGTCGATTTCGTGCTCGTGGGTGGTTTTGCCGGGGTGGTGCATGGGTGCACATACGTTACTCAGGATATCGACATATGCTGTGATTTCTCTCCTGCAAACCTCCTCTTGCTCCAGGAGACCGTTTCAGATTTGCATCCGGTACATCGGATGACTCCCAACCGAATACCACTGCAACTGACTGAAGAGAGCTGTCGTCACTTAAAGAACCTGTACCTCGACACCGACATAGGGCAGCTTGATTGCCTCAGCTTTATCGACGGAGTCGGCGATTATGAGAAGGTCAAGCGGGCAAGTGAACCCATCGAGGTTCGCAGGATGTTACTGCCGGTTTTAGGCCTCGATGGCCTTATAAAGGCCAAGAAGGCAATGAACAGACCTCAAGACCAACAGGCTGTTGTGCACCTTGAGGCATTGAAGAAACTCAAGGAGAAATAAATGCCGGTGTTTCTATCTGACCGGTCTTAAAATGCCTAAGCGCCAGGGGATTTGGCCGTAGTTCTTGCCGGCGCGGTCCTTGTCCAAAACGCCCTGAAAAAGAAAACGCAGATTCTCAGGATCGACTTCGAGCCTCTCGTCGCAGCCGGCCCGGAGCAGCTCGCCATGACTGATTACGTCGGTCCAGCGATGTCCCGGATGCTCGACATTCAGCATCGAGGCGAATGCCTTGTCCTTCTCGCCAGCCAGTGGCGTCCACTGGCCGTCGAGCCGGTCGGCCAGATATGCCTTGTAGTACCGCCAGCCGTGTCCGTTTTGCGCCTCTATCAGCGTCAGGTATTTGTCCTGCCCCTTGAGCCGATACGTATGGCTCGCCTCGAAAACGTCCGCCTGAAGCGCGACCACCGGCTGCGACCAGCCGTGCGGAAAATCCTCAAGAGACGTCTCGCATCGCCACATCTTGCCGTTCAGCGAAGTAAAAAACAAATGTGCCTTCGCTTCGTCGCAAATGATCCAGAAGTCCAGCCATCCCTCGATATTACTCGGTTTCTTGTCAAACAGCGGCGTCAGCTCGGTCCAGGAATCCGGCTTGGCGATGTCGGCCGTAGTCGAGCACGCAGGCCCATACTTCGGCTCCCAGGATTCGTCCGACGCCTGAAACAGCAGATACCAATTCTTGTGCGGCGTGAAATAGAACACCTGCGGCGCACAGAAAAACCCCGGATGACACTGCAGAATCTGCTGTTTGGCCTGCTTCGCCTCGCTCCAGTCTTTGAAAGTCACGTACACAACCGCGTGGCTCCGCTCAATCCCGCGAACCGTGCAGAACACATGCCACCGGTCCTTGTATCGAACAACCGAAGGGTCCTTAACCGCAATCCACTGAACGTCCCCAAGTTTCATAGGCGCCAGCACCGGCTCGCTCGCGACCCACTTGAATTCGCCCGTCACCAACCTCTTTGCCGATTCGGGGGCAGCGCCCCTTGTTTGCCCTGGAACCACAATCAAGCACGCCAACAAAACTGCGGCATTCCTGTTGCACATCATATTCGTAATCTCCTTTTCAAGTCACTTGCTGGCCGAAGGTATATTGTTATCACCAGAATGCCAAATAACAAGCGGATTTTGCATCACCCGTGCGATGCGCTGTCTGCCCTGCCCACGGGTGGCAGGGCTAACCAAATTGGCTTTGCCGAATCAACACTCATTCAGTATCATCCTCACTTATGCCCAAGATTATAGGATATATGCTGACGTGGACGACATACGGGAGTTGGCTGCCGGGTGATCAAAGAGGGTATGTTGCCGACGCCGAAATTCTTCCCGGCGACGAGAGGATCCTCGAAAGAAACAGAAAGAGGCGGAAATCGCCTGCCGTCAAACTCAATGCGAGGGAAAAGGAGATCGTCGAACAAACCATCCGCGCCGAGGCAGAAAAACTCGGTCATAAGCTTGAGGCGGTGATAGTCTGTTCCAATCACGTTCATTTATTGGCAAGACGACACGCACAGTCCATTGAGGAAATAGTCGGCAGGTACAAGAGCCTGACCACGCGTGCTCTCTGGCAGCAAGGCCGGAAAGGCCGAATCTGGTCCATATGTTACGACAAACGATTCTGTTTCACAGAACAAGACATCGCCACAAAAGCCAAGTACATACAAAACCACAACGATTCCGCTCGCCGCGAGAATCAAGCGCAGACAAAATCAAATCTAACCGCAACGTGAATATTTAAAGAGAAACCACTGTTAGCCCCGGCACCTGTGGCCGGGGCAAATCTATCAGGGGCGTCGCTTGAATAATACGCGAAAAAACAGTCCGCATCTATGAACGCAGACAGTGATTTCGATCCTCCTTGTCCGCCCACCACTCACCAACCTTGGTGGGGTCCTTTACAATCCAGTTCTCATCGATAGGATGGAAGACTATGGCCTCTGCACATCCATAGCATGTGGCGGAGATGAGCAAACTTGCCAAAAGTCCTTCTTTAGACTTGCCTGCCCAATACGAATTGAAATCGCTGTAGAAGTCATTCCGTGTGTAGGCCACGTTTCCAGATAAATGAAGCCTCCATAGTCTATCAAAAAGGTTTTCAAATCGACTTGGCGCGCCACATTCGCCACGTTGCAGCACCCAATGCCACGCAACACAACAAACAAGCTTGACCTTCTCAACAGGCACGTCAATCTCCCACAGATGGCAGCCATGACACCAAGGATTATTTTTGGCACCGACAGCCTCTTTCTTATCCGTGAAGCACCATAAAATCTGATCCGTATCAAATAATTCCCAGACTTTTACATAGGCTTTCACCATCAGAAGTCGGCTGGAAAATGCTCGAGAGAAATCGTTCAGGTAGGCGGAATTCATCAGGCTCTCAACTCGGCCTGAGTGCAAGAGAAATCCTTTTTTCTGCCAAGTCCATAACCGCATAGCGTACCTCACTCTTATCTGGCTGCAATCTCCGGCCCTATCACCCATTCTATTTGCCAGTGGTTGTCGGATGATTTTGCGAGGCAGGCGATTGTTGCCTCTTTGAAGTCTATCTGCGAGGCTGATTCCGAACCGGTCAGGAGGAGGGAGGTCAGGATTCCTACGAACGGCAGGTGGCTTACGATCATTATATCCTGGCCGGCTGCTTCTATTTCGTCGCGGATGGGCTTGACGTGGTCGTTCGGGGCCAGGCCTGCGTGAGCGGTTACGTCTTCTCTGACTGTCATTGCCTCGACAAGTATCTGGGCCGTCTGCTCGGCGCGGGTCTTGCCGCTGTGCCATACGCAATCTACCGATAGATTCAGCAATTTTAGATGCCCGGCGACTTTCTCGACCTGTGCCCGCCCTGCCGGCGTCAATCCCCGCTGCGGATCGACGTCGCTCGAAGCCGCCTGCCCGTGCCGTACAATATAGACTTTCATTTGCACACTCCCAAAATCAATCCAGCCCATTATAGCAGGGCCTGCGGCATTGGCAATTATCTTGAAAACGCCGTCCAAATGGTCATTTACACCGAAATCCCGGTCTCCACCTTGACAGCGCCTCAGCCACACGTTACGCTATCTGTTTTCCATTCTTGGAGCATTTTGAAATGGCTGATGTTACATTCATTACCGGTGATGGAATAGGGCCTGAAATCGCAGAGGCTACGCGCAGGTGCATTGATGCAACCGGGGCGGGCATCAACTGGGACATCGTCGAGGCCGGCTCCGACGTTATGGAGCGGCTCGGAACCCCCCTGCCGGAGGCAACCGTCGAATCGATAAAGAGAAACGGCATCGCAATCAAGGCCCCGATCACCACGCCCGTCGGCACGGGCTTTAGGAGCATAAACGTCCACCTCCGCCAAACGCTCGACCTCTATGCCTGCCTGCGGCCCTGCAAGAGCTACGAAGGCGTCCGCAGCAGATACTCCGATATCGACCTGGTCGTCGTCCGCGAGAACACCGAGGACCTCTACGCAGGCATCGAATACGAAAAGGGCAAAGACGATACCAACGAGATAATCGACTGGATCAACAAGCACACCACCCGCCATATCACGAAGGATTCCGGCATAAGCATCAAGCCGATCTCGGTGACTGGGACGCGGCGGATCGTCCGCTTCGCCTTCGACTACGCCCGCAGGCTCGGCCGAAAGAAAGTCACCAGCGTCCACAAGGCCAACATCATGAAATTCTCCGACGGCCTCTGGCTCGACGTCAGCCGCCAGGTCGCCAAGGAATACGCCGACATCGAATTCGAGGACCGCATCGTCGATAATATGTGCATGCAGCTCATTCAAAAGCCCGAACTCTACGACGTCCTCGTCCTGCCCAATCTCTACGGCGATATAGTCAGCGACCTTTGTGCAGGTCTGGTCGGCGGTTTAGGCGTAGCGCCCGGCGGAAACATCGGCGATAAAGCCGCAATCTTCGAGGCCACGCACGGCTCCGCACCCAAATACAAGGGCCTAAACAAGGTCAACCCGACGGCCCTTATTCTGAGCGGCGTGATGATGCTGCGCCACTTGGGCAAGACCGAAGAGGCCCTGAAACTGGAGAACGCCGTAGCCGCCGTAATCGCAGAGGGCAAGAACGTAACCTACGACATGAAGCCCAACCGTGACGACCCCACGGCAGTAGGGACAAGCCAAATGGCAGATGCGATTATCGAGAAAATCAGAGAATAAGACGCTGCCCCAGTGCAGCCGAACATATTTCCGTTTTGTGCGTATGAGAGTTTAATTCTTTGCCGATAAAGAGTCATGGAGTGCCAAATGAACATACGCAAAGTCGGACAATTCATTCGCAAGGTGTGCAAGGACTGGTGGAAAACGGCCTTTTTCATCATTTTCGTCATAATCCCTGTCAAATCGAGCTTAGCCGACTGGAACTGGGTCCCCACCGGCTCCATGATTCCGACGATAATCGAGGGCGACCTCGTCTATGTCAATAAGGTCGCTTACGACCTCAGAATCCCGTTTACAATGCACCGCTTGGCCAAATGGTCGAACCCTGCCACCGGGGATATTGTGATTTGCTTCTCTCCGGATGACGATACGCGGTTGGTCAAACGGGTAATCGGCCTGCCGGGTGATACTATCGAAATGAAAAGAAACGTGCTTCTGATAAACGGCCAACCCGCCTCATACAGCGGAATCGACCCAAGCTGCTCCGAGTACCTGCCCGCAAAGCTCAAGGATGCCGCCGTATTCGCCACCGAAGACCTTGACGGCTGCGAGCATGCGGTAATGAGCATACCCTCGATCCCCGCTGCGAGAGAATTCGGGCCTGTTACCGTCCCTGCCCGCAGCTACTTCGTTATGGGCGACAACCGCGACAACAGCAAGGATTCTCGATATTTCGGCTTCGTCGATAGAGATGCCATCGTCGGCAGAGCGACGCGGATTCTTGTTTCCTTAGACATCGCCGACAAATACGAGCCCCGCCTGAAAAGATTCCTCGCCCCCCTCGATTGACGATTAGCCCGCGCCGCTGTGGTGCGGGTCACCTGAGCCTGGTAAACCTCACAGATTCCGGCCCGGCCCCCGCCCAAATAGATGATGACAACGCGCCCGAAAACTGGTAAAAGGGCTTCGGTTTTCAAGGAACGCACAGGTTGAATCAGGAAGATTACCGAAAACTCGTTTCAGGCCAAAGCATCGGCGGGGCGGCTTGGTCGCTGTTGTGTCTGCTCCTGGGCATCGCGGCCTGCGCATACTCGCTCGTCATACGACTGCGCAACCTGTTTTACTCAAAAGGCTGGTTCAAGACGCATCGGGTTAATGCCGTGGTCATAAGCATTGGCAACATAACAACCGGCGGGACGGGCAAAACGCCCCTGGTCGCCTGGCTCTGTAACGAGATAGCTCAAAACCCAAAACTAAGAACTGAGAACTGTCAATGCGCGGTTCTGACGCGCGGCTACAAGGCAACTCAAAACTCCAAACTCAGAACTCAAAACTATTCTGACGAGCCTGCAATCCTCGCAGAGAGCTGCCCCGGCGTCAAAGTAGTAGTCAATCCCGACCGCGTCGCTGGGGCCGCCGAAGCGATCTCTTTCAGTGCGAATGTACTGGTGATGGACGACGGCTTTCAGCACCGTCGATTGGCCAGAGACCTCGATATCGTGGCCATCGACGCAACGATGCCTTTCGGCTACAAGAGGATGCTTCCCGCAGGACTGCTGCGAGAACCCATCACCGCCCTAAAACGCGCCGACGCCGTCGTAATCACCAGGTGCGACCAGGTCACGGAAAACCAATTGACCGAGATTGAAAATGAAATTCGAGACGTAAAGGCTGACATACTAATCGCAAGATCAATTCACGCGCCTGTTTGTGCAATATCACGCGATGGCGACCGAATCAGCTTTGAGAAGCTCAAGGGCGAGAAGGTATTCGCATTCTGCGGGATCGGCAATCCAGAGGCCTTCATGAACACCCTCAAGGCCCTCGGAGTCGAACTGCTTGGCTCAAAGGTATTCGACGACCACCATCATTACACGGAAGCCTGCCTGGCCGAAATCCGCGCGCAGGCCGAGCGGCTGAAGGCCGATTTGATACTGACGACGCAGAAAGATTGGACAAAAATCGCCCCCATGCTAAAGGGCGAAAGACACCCCTTATTCGTATTTCTGGCCATCGAGATCAGATTCCGGACCGGGCAGGATAGATTAAGGGGCTTGATTGAACACGCGATCACTGGTAGAATCCATGCCAAGCAGATGAGGTAAGATGATAAGGACAAGAAACAGTAAAGAGCCCTAAATGTACGAGAACCTGCTCAAGACCGTAAATAATCTCGGCTCGCCCCGCGTGCTCATCGTCGGCGACTTCATGCTCGACATCTACGTTTACGGCGACGCTGTCAGAATAAGCCCCGAGGCCCCCGTGCCGGTGCTCAGAGTCACGCAGACCGAGTATCGCTGCGGAGGAGCCGCATCCGTTGCAGCGGACCTCGCCGCTTTGGGCGCAAAGCCAATCTGCATCGGCGCTGTCGGCTGCGATGAGAACGGCAAGATACTCACCGACAAACTAACGGAAATCGGCGCCGACATCGCCGGCATCGTCAAAACAACCGACCGCCCCACCGTCAGCAAGCAAAGGCTAATCGGCCTGGCCCAGCACCGTCATCGCCAGGTCTTGATGAGGATCGACCATGAATCGACCCACCCGCTGCCGGACGAATTCTGCCAGCAGATTCTCGATGCCTACCGCAACGCGCTCGCCGGCGCCGACATAGTCTGCCTCCAGGACTACGACAAGGGCCTGCTCACGGCGGCTCTATGCGAGGAAATGATAGAGCTTGCAACCCGGGCTGGCAAAAAGATCCTCGTGGACCCGGCCCTCACAGGCGACTACTCGAAATACGCCGCAGCCACGGTAATTACCCCAAACCGCAAAGAGGCGTCAACGGCGGTCGGCTTCGAGATTGAAGATGCCGAATCCGCAGCAAAGGCGGCACAAATACTAAGAGAAAGGCTCAATGTCCAAGCGGTAGTTCTCACCTTGGACAAGGAAGGCGCATACCTTGAAACAAACAACATAAGCCAAATCGTCCCCACCAGGCCGCGCAGTGTTTACGATGTCACCGGAGCCGGAGATATGGTGCTCGCCACGCTCGCCGCGGCCCTGACCGCCGACTGTGATTACATCACCGCCGTGCGACTCGCAAACATCACCGGCGGCATCGAGGTCGAAAAATTCGGAACCGCAACCGTAGCCATCGAAGAGGTTATCAACGAAATTATGGCCGAGAAACGCGGCAAAACAGGAAAGCTGCGGCCCCTCGACGCGCTCCTCGACGAGCTTGACTGGCATAGAAGACAAGACCAGACCATCGTCTTCACAAACGGCTGCTTCGACGTCCTCCATAGAGGGCACGTCGAATACCTCAAATTCACAAAGCAGCAGGGTGACATCGTCGTTCTCGGCCTGAACTCCGATGATTCGGTAAGAGCCATAAAGGGACCCACTCGACCAATAAACAGCCAGCGCGACCGTGCGGAGGTCATCGCCGCTTTGGAGTGTATCGACTACATCACACTTTTTGACGAGCCGACCCCGATAAATCTCATCCAGAGAATAAAGCCCGACGTCCTCGTCAAAGGCGAGGATTGGGCAACCAAGGGCGTCGTCGGAAGAGAATTTGTCGAAGCCCGCGGCGGAAAAGTCGTCCTCGCGCCGCTGGTCAAAGGCAAAAGCTCCACCGCAACAATAGAAAAGATCAAATCACTATAGGACGAATCGTGATGAGCCGTAGTTCCGCTGAGATAGTTGCCAAGACTCTTGCCGCCCACGAGCAGCTTCTCAATCAATTTCGGCAAAACAACGCCGAGACAATCGCCGGCGCCGCAGAAATGATCACAGACGCCTTGAAGAATGGCGGCACAGTCTATATCTGCGGCAACGGAGGCTCAGCCGCCGACGCCCAGCACATAGCCGCCGAGCTTGTCGGGAGATTCACCCGCGAGCGAAGGGCCCTGCCAGCCATCGCCCTCTCCACGGACACCTCGATACTGACGTCCATCGCCAACGACTACGCCTATGAAAAGGTCTTTGCCCGCCAGGTGGAGGCCCTGGTCAAAGCCGGCGACGTCCTCTGGGCGTTCTCCACCAGCGGCGCATCCGCAAACGTTATCGGCGCCGCCAAATTAGCCAGGGAAAAAGGCGCTTCGCTGCTCGCCTTTACCGGCAGGCCGGACACGGCACTCGAACGACTCGCCGACATTTGCATTTGCGCAGGCAGCGAATCCACCGCCAGGAGCCAGGAAATCCATCAACTGGCCTACCACGTAATCTGCGACCTTGTTGAAATGAGCTTTGCCGATAGCTGAACGCCGCACGGATTCGAGACCTATGTCCAACAAAGCCATATTTATGGATCGTGACGACACGCTAATCGAGGACCCCGGCTACTTGAGCGACCCAAGCCAGGTGAAGCTGCTCCCCGGCGTGCCGAGAGCGCTCATCCAGCTCAAGGATATGGGCTATAAGCTCATCGTCGCCACCAACCAGTCGGCGGTGGCACGCGGAATCATCACGGAAAAAGTCCTCCGCCAAATCCACGACCGGCTCGAACACCTGCTCGCCCGGCAGAATGCCCGTCTCGACGCAATCTACTACTGCCCTTATCATCCTGAGGGCAGCGTCGCAAAATTCCGCAGGGACAGTGACTGCAGAAAACCAAATCCCGGAATGCTGCTCACCGCCGCCGATGAATTGGATATTGACCTTGCCGAGTCATGGATGATCGGCAACGCCGGCCACGACATCGAAGCGGGCCTGCGCGCGGGATGCAAGACCATATTGATCGATGTTCCTTCGCGGCAAAGGCAAGTCCGGCCGGACGACCCCACTGCCCACTACCAGGCTGTCAACATCATCGAAGCGGCAAACATAATAAAGAAATACAATCGTCGCCCGGAAGACTCGGCTGCTCCGGAGCCGCAATCGCCCGACGAAACCACACCGGAACCTGAGCCCGACGACCCGGCAATAAGAAACGCTGAGCCTCTAACAACAGAGCCACAGGCTATCCCTAACCATCCCGAATCCCGAATCGATCAACCGGCGATGTCCCGCCAGACGCAACCATTAGCCACGGCACCGGCGGACCCGGCGCCCGAACAGACACACCCCGCCGACCAGACCCAACAGCATCAGCCGCAGCAATCGGAATACCACGAGAATTCCAGGCCGGACAGCGCGGCCGAAACCACCCAGCAATTGCTCACAAAAATCCTCGACCAGCTAAAAGCCGCACAGCGAAGCGACATGTTCAGCGAGTTCTCGACGTGGAGATTCATGGCCGGCGCCGTCCTGGGCCTTGTCGTCCTCTGTATGCTCATTACGGTATATCTCCTGATGAGTCCCAATAGAAAGGATACTTCGGTGCTGATTGGCCTGGGATTCGCCACTGTTCTCCAGCTCATGTCACTGACTTTTCTTGTGATGCAGGACCGCAAGTAATGCCGCCCCAAAAAGGCTCAACCCTCTATGCGGGATACCAAACATCGAATGCAGAATGACAAGTTCGACATTCTGGTCTGGCTGCCCTCGCCAATGGGCGACGCCATCCTTTCAACACCGGCTCTGCGAGCAATCCGCAGGCGCTTCGGATCGTCCAAGATTACCTTCTTCGCCAACCAGGTCGTCCGCAGCGTTCTTACTCCCTGTGATTTTAACGACGGTTGGATCGAGCCGGCACGCAATCTCATTGCAATTGCCGCGCAGTTGAAGGCCCACAAATTCACCCACGCAATTCTTTTCAAGAATTCCTTCGCCGCCGCATTGGCCGTCTTCCTGGCAGGAATTCCCCGCCGCATCGGCTACGCCCGAGAGATGCGAGGCCCACTGCTCACCGAGAAGCTCTACCCGCCGCGACTGCCCAATGGCAAATTTAAACCAGCCTCGATGCTCGACTACTACCTCGCAATTGCCGCCCGCCTCGGCGCAGAGACCACGGATCGCCGAGTCGAATTACAGATGGATGCTAATGACAAGCGGAGCCTGTGGGCCAAACTGCCCGAACTTGCCGACCACGAAGGCCCGATTGCCGTCCTCGTCCCGGGCGGAGCCTTCGGACCCAGCAAGTGCTGGCCCAGCGAATACTTCGCAGAGACCGCCGACTGGCTCATCGACAATTACAACGCAGCCATCGTAATATCCGTGGCGCCCGACCTGCTCGAAAAAGAAACCGCGGGGCGAATTGTTGATTTGAGCAGGCATAAACTCATCAACCTCGGCGATCGCCCCGTGAATCTCGGCGAGTTGAAAGCCCTTTACTCAGCCGCCGCTCTGGTCATCGCCAACGACACAGGCCCGCGACACATAGCCATCGCCCTGAATCGCAGGCTTATCACGCTCTTCGGTCCGAACGACCCTGCCTGGACGGAAACCGATTACGAAGATGAAATCCAGATTGTGGGCAACGTCCCCTGCGCGCCCTGTGCAAAACCAACCTGCAAAAAGCCTCAGCATCTATGTATGGAGTCCATCACTCCGCAAACTGTCTGCCTCGCCGCTAAGGAGTTATTGGATGACCGACGCAATCATCCTGTCATATTCACGCAACCGGGTTTTGAAAAGGCTTGCGAGTCCTTCTTCGTCAATCCTGAATACAAACCGGCCCTTTCAAAGCTCGGGTTGACTTCCATTGATGCCGTCTTCTCGTTCCACGCCGGCGAGAGCTTGAACAAGCAGAATCTCCCAGTGTTTCGCACCCGCCTTCAATTTCAGTTGGAAGAACCGCAATCCAAATCTCCCACAACGGCATTCTTGAAGCGCTACGAAAAACCGCCGATATTCGTACAGTTGAAAAACTGGCTCGCACATCACAGGCGAAAAAGCTGCGCAGCCTGCGAATTCGAACCGATACGCGAGCTGTCCGCAGCGGGAATAAACACGCCCAACGTCATCGCATACGGCGAGCAGTGGTCCGCCCTCTTTGAGAACAAAAGCTTCATTATCACCGAGAAAACCCCCGACGCCGAGGCACTCGAGAGAAGATTGCCCGATTGTTTCAACGCGCCTCACACGCCGCAAAACCTCAACCTGCGAAGAACATTCATAGCCCAATTGGCGGCCTTTGTGAATAAGTTCCATCAGACAGGCTACCGCCATCGCGACCTCTACCTGTCGCACATATTCCACAGCGACGACGGCCGTTTCTATCTTATAGACCTCGCACGTGCCTTTATACCGAAAATTCTGCGCCGACGTTTCCAGATAAAAGACATCGCGCAAATTCACTATTCGTCCCCCGCCAAATACTTCTCCGCCTCCGACCGACTGCGCTTCTACCTGGCCTATGCCGGCCGGAATAAGCTGACAAACAATGACAAGCAACTCTTGCGCCAAGTCATGGCCAGGGCCAGGCAAATGGCAAGACACGACAGAAGGCACGGCAGAAACGTCCCCTTTGCACGCTGAGATAATCGGAGCTATAATTCCCACGATGACTCGAAAAGTCGCAATCGTAATAGAGCGTGCCGATACCAGCCTCGGAGGCGCCGAACGCTCCGTCTTCGAGCTGGCCGCAGCATTGTCCGCCCGCGGGCCGGACGTGGCAATACTCGCAGCAAAAGGCCGGACCAGCGCCCGCAACATTCACATCCTCTGCAACGATACATCCGCCAAGCGAACATCCTTTTTTGCGTTTGCAGAGGCTTTGAAAAAGCACCTCTCGCAAAACCGATATGACATCGTCCACAGCGTCCTGCCCTTCGACTTCGCCGACGTCTATCAGCCCCGCGGCGGCACTCACGCCGAGGCGATATTTCGCAATGCAGCCAGCTACCGGAATAAGGCCGTCGAATACTACAAACGCGCTACATCCTTCGCAAATCTCCGCCGCACTACCCTTCTGCACGCTGAGCGCAAGCTCTGCAGCGCATCGACCGGCCCCCTCATCGCCGCGCTTTCGCAATACGTCGCCGACCAGTTGAAACACCACTACGCCACAGACCCCCAACGAATAGTAATAATACCAAACGGCGTAAAGACCGGTACAAAAATCGATACCCGCCAGACCGACGCACTCCGCACCGGAATACTCACCAGGCTGCGGCTAAAAGAAGCCGACAACCCAGTCCTGTTCCTCTTCGCCGCAAACAACTTCAGATTAAAAGGACTGGCCCCATTGATAATGGCCATAGCCGCCCACACAGCTCGCCCCGCCGAGCGAAAAGGCTGCCTTGTAGTAGTCGGCCGCGGCAAAGAGAACAGATACCGCCGCCTCGCTCGCAAATTCAACGTCCTCGACAGAATCCTTTTCCTCGGCCCGATGAAGCATATCCACAACGCCCTGTCGGTAACCGACGTCGCCGTCCTGCCCACTTTCTACGACCCGGCCAGCAGGTTCATTCTCGAAGCCCTCGCCGCTGGCAAGCCCGTCATAACCACCGCGTTCAACGGCGCGACGGATCTGTTCGCGCATGATCATCACGGCAAAATAATCGACAGCCCCGACGATATCCCCGCCCTCGCTCGCGCCATTGCCCACTTCACCGATACGGACAATCTTGAAAAGGCCGCCCACGCGATAATCGAAGACAATCTCATCGAACAGATCTCCATTAATCGGGTCGCCGACCAGTTGATCGCCCTTTACGAATCCATTTTGCAGAGGAAAGCAGAGAAATGAACTACGTAACCTTCGTGCTCGCCGGCATCGGCGCCTACCTGCTCGGCTCGATACCTTTCGGCCTGATCATCG
>JAFGTU010000056.1 GCA_016933985.1 Sedimentisphaerales bacterium
CTACCGGCTCGGTCAGCGCAGATGATCATGCTGGTGGCTTGGTGGGGAGCAACGACTGGTACGGCAGTATCAGCCGGGCGTATTTTCTGCATTCGGATGATGGGGGCGGACCGAATAACGGCTGTGGCATCCCTCTAACCGATATCCAAATGCGGCAGCAAGGAAGCTTTGTCGGTTGGGACTTTGTTGGAGAATCTGTTGATGGCACATCCGAGATATGGCAGATGCCGGTCGGGGTCGGCTATCCGATCCTCAGCAGCTTCAACGGCTATGCCCCGCCCGTTTTGGCCGGTGACGGCACGGCAGACAGCCCCTATCTGATATCCGGTCCCAACGAACTCGGCACCATGTATCATTACGATCCATCTGCTTCTTATCGCGTGACCGCCGACATCGACCTTTCAGGAATAACCTGGTCCGTATCTCCAATTCCCACGTTTTTTGGCACATTCGACGGTAACGACCATGTCATTCGCAACTTAGATGTGAACGTACCCGATGGAGACGATGTCGGCGTCTTTGGTTATGTCGGCTTCGGCGCTGACATCCGCAGCATAGGCATCGAGGATGCTTCAATTGCAGGCAGGCGTTTTGTCGGCGCCCTGGCAGGGTACAACGACGCCGGCAGTGTCAGCAGCTGCTACGCCACCGGCTCGATCAGCGGGGAAGATCGGGACGTTGGCGGCCTGGTGGGGTACAACTACGATGGCAATATCAGCAACTGCTGCGCCACCTGCTCGGTGGGCGG
This sequence comes from Sedimentisphaerales bacterium, assembly GCA_016933985.1. Classification (GTDB taxonomy): domain Bacteria; phylum Planctomycetota; class Phycisphaerae; order Sedimentisphaerales; family Anaerobacaceae; genus JAFGCD01. The sequence goes on from JAFGTU010000056.1 coordinate 749, forward strand.
GGAAGATGGGGAAGTTGGCGGCCTGGTGGGGTGGAATCACGGCAGTATTACCACCTGCTACGCCACCGGCGCGGTCAGCGGTAATGGCGATCAGATCGGTGGCCTGGTGGGGTGGAATAAAGAGGGTACCATCACCAACTGCTACGGCATCGGCCCGGTCAGTGGTGACGGTTATGTCGGCGGCCTGGCGGGCTTGAACTCGGCCGGCACAAGCGGGAGCAGCGCTGTGACCAACTGCTTCGCCACGGGCCCGGTCAGAGGTGACGATCATGTCGGTGGCCTGGTGGGAGAAAATTATGGCAGCAGTATCGCCAACTCCTACGCCACCGGCTCGGTTACAGGCGACCGTCGTGTCGGCGGCCTGGCGGGGTACAATGCGAACTATGCAAGTATCAAGGACTCCTACTCCACAGGATCGGTTGATGGCAATGATTCTGTCGGCGGACTGGTGGGATCGAACTCGTGCAGCGGACTTGGAAACAGTACTATCACCAATTGCTATACCATCGGCTCGGTTAGCGGGGATAGTTCTGTCGGCGGCTTGGTGGGGAGCAATTGCTCCGGCATTATCAGTCGCGCGTATTTTCTGCATCCTGATGATGGCGGCGGGGCGGACAATGGTTTTGGCGAGCCTCTGACCGATATTCAAACGCAGCAGCGGGGCAGCTTTACCGGATGGGATTTTGTCGGCCCCGGTGATGGGAGCGAGGATATATGGTCGATCTGCGAGGGGACTAATTATCCGAGGCTTGTTTGGCAGATTCCTGCTGCGGATTGGCTCTGTCCGGATGGGGTCGGATTAGAGGATTTTGGGCACTTAGGCGCTTACTGGGGAACCGACGAAGTTGGGGCGGTGAATTTGGACGGCAATGACGGCATCGGATTCGGCGACTTGATGATCTTCTGCCAAGAGTGGCTGAGGAGTAGGTAGCGTGTAGCGGTCAGCGGATAGGGAATCATCATCTTCTTACAGCCCTTCTTCCTCGCTGGCTTCCTTCCTCCAATTCTGTAAAAAATCCGTGTTAATCCGCGTCAATCCGTGTCTAAGAAGTTCACGATGTGCTATCGAGGACTTCTTTGAGCGTTTTGCAGTCTAAGGCGATGTCGCCCTCGGTCAGATTGTTATAGAACGGCAGGGCGATTGTGGTCTTTGATACGGCCTCGGTTATGGGATAGTCGCCCTCTTTGCAGGCCAACTGCTCGGCCATGAAGGGCTGCAGATGCACCGGCGGGAAGTAGTTGCTCACCTGGATGCCCCTCTCTCGCATCGCCTCCAGGACGGCGTTTCGCCGCTCCAAGCTAACATCGCCCGCCAGACGGACGACGAATACGAACCAGCTAATCTCGCAGCCCTTAGGCTCCTTCGGGATGATAATTCTATCATCGCCGTCAAGCATTTCCTGATAGGTCTGAGCGACGTTACGGCGCTTCGCTTTGATTTCCTCGATTCTCGAAAGCTGTGCGATGCCCAGGGCGCAGTTGATATCGCAGAGGCGATAGTTGTATCCGAGCCGCTCGTGGCCGAGCCATCCGCCGCCCTTGCCCCTGCCTTGATTTCGCAGCGAGACGCACATATCGGCCAGGTCATCGTCGTCGGTCATAATCATCCCGCCCTCGCCTGTAGTCATCTGCTTATTGGGGTAGAATGCAAAGATGCTCATCTTGCCGAATGTGCCGGTCTTCTTGCCGTTCAATGCCGAGCCGAGGGCCTCGCAGCTATCTTCGAGGACAGAAAGATTGTGTCTGCGAGCGACCTTGCAGACCTTATCGAATCCCGCGGGGCTGCCGAACACCTCGACAGGGAGAATCGCCTTGGTCTTATCGGTAATAGCCGCCTCGATCTTGTCCGGGTCGATATTCAGGTTGTCCGCGTCGATATCGACAAAGACCGGCTTAGCACCGACCATTAGAATGCAGTTCGTCGATGCAATGAAGGTAAAAGGCGTCGTAATAACCTCATCGCCGGGCCCAATACCCATCGCCGAGAGGCAGAGGAACAGCCCGCTCGTCCCGCTATTGACCGCGACCGCCCGCTTAGTGCCGATATACTCGGCGAAGGCCCGCTCGAATTCGCCAAGCTTAGGCCCCAATGAAAGATCCGGGCTGCGAAGCACCTCGCAGACGGCCTGGATTTCAGCTTCAGTGATATCAGGCCGAGATAAATGCACCTTCATAATAAGCGTCTCCAAAAATCAAAAAGACACAAGACACAAGACGCAAGGGCATAAGGCACAAGTGCATAAGGACTGGTTTTCGGCCCATTGCCTGTCCTCCCCGCCAAAACCCTTTCGTGTCGCGGGCTTCCAGCCCGCGTCTTGCTGCTACGTCTGTCGAATCAATTCCCAGGCTAAACACGCACTCGAGGCCGTGCCGTCCGAGGGCGCTGCCAAACCGCTTGTGCGGTCTTGCGCGCACCAGCCGGATGCGCCGGTGCACCACTAATAATCGGCGAAATTGTAACGCCTGCCCTGTATAAATCAAAATTATTCTCATCCGTAATGCTCACCTCAGCCTCGCCTGAACACTGCCTGGCTCAACGGAAGGCCGGGCCGCTTATAGGACCTCCGCTCCCTGAAGTAGGCCCTAATTAGCCCCTAAGGCGGAAAATGCCGCCTCCCTGCTAAACACGCCGGCCCCCACTGCCGAATATATCTGCGGACCGGGTATGAAGAAAGTGTAGGAATATCCCGATGGCAAAAGGCAAGAACGTACTGACGACCGGCGAAGTGGCGAAGATTTGCAACGTTGCGCCGCGCACGGTCTCGAAGTGGTTCGACAACGGCCAGCTCAAGGGCTATCGCATTCCCGGCAGCAAGGATAGAAGAATCCCCGTCAGCGAGCTTGTTCGGTTCATGAAGGTTCACGACATGCCGACCACGGCCCTGCCCGTCGGCAAGCTCCGCATCCTCATCGTTGACGGCAAGAGCGACGCCGCCTCAGCCTTCGCCGACAACCTAAAGAACAAGGGCGGCTACGAAACGAGGGTCGTTGCAGGAAATTTCCAGACCGGAGCCGTCGTGCAGAAATTCGCCCCGCACGTGCTTATCATTAACCTCCTGGCCGAGGACATAGACGCCGCCGGCATCTGCGACTACATCCGCGCCGATGACGATTTGCGGACCATCAAAATCATAGCCCTCGCCGACCATTTAGGCAGAGCCGAGTCCGCAGCCCTGCTCCGCAACGGATTCGATGCCTGCATTTCAGACTTCGCCGACGTCACAGAGGCGATCAAGAAGATCGAAGAGACAACCGCGATCATCTATTAGGCCCGCTCGCTTTATTCCCGCACGGATAGTGAATCACCGCGTGTTTCCCCCGCGTAGCACAAAAACCTAATGCTCTAAGTGCTTGCCGAGCATATAAGCCTGGAGCGTTATTAAGACCTCCGGCGAGACGGTCTTGGTCGTTAAATCGTTGAAGATTACTCTGTATTTCCCGTCTGGCAGTTTCCAGTGCATCAGAATGGCGTAGTTGTCGTCGGGGTCGGAACTCCTGCCGTAGTATGTCACCTCTTGGGCCCGCCCGGTTATATGTCTGCAAAAGTCTTCGAGGCTGGCCAGAACCTCGGCCCTGCCGACGTTCTTTCCCGCCAGCCCGTATTGGATCAGCAGCTTGCTGTCCTGCAGAACCTGATCGGCCGATGTGCCCCAGGCCCCAAGGAAAGTGGCCCAGACGGATATCGATATTATGATAACCGCCGCCGCGACCGACCTGCTCAGCCTCAGGTCGATTATTATCCTGAACGTATTCCACGTCACTTTATGCCGGATGAGCCTATAGGGGATCTGGTGCCTTATATCCTCGTCCAGGCCGTCCCGCACCGGCTCGGTCGTGAAATCGGCCAATTTGCTCAACAGCTCTTTTAACCTGTCGTCTCGCATTATGCCAAGTCCGTTTTTCTTACGGCAATTTCTTTCTGAGGGTTTTCAGTGCTCTGCTCAGTCTGCTCTTGAACGTGCCCTGTCTGATCCCGACGGCTTTGGCCGCCTCGGCAATCGTCAAATGCTGCATATAGTGCAATACAACTACCTCTTTCAGCTTGATCGGCAATTGTGCAACGGCCTGTCGCAATGCCTCCAACTGCTCGTATTCGCTGCTCGCGTTGTTTTCAACTATCCTGTCTTCCGGAGCATCGATCCATTCGATGCTTACAATCTTCTTTCCCTTGTGCTGGCGCCAGTAAAGCCTCGATACATTGCTCGCAATACGGTACAGCCAGCTCGCCAGGGCCTTGCCGTCTTTCAACTGTCCTATATGGTACCAGGCGTTCAGAAAGCTCTCTTGCGTCAAATCTTCACTTTCCTGCCTGTCGTGCCCCAGCCTCCTCATATAGAGGAAAATCTGCGGATAATACATCTCAACAAGCCTGACCGCCGCAGCGCGATCGCCCTCGCGGAGCCGCTCGGCAAGCCAATCCTGCACGTCTTCCAACTCATCGTCCTTCGTATTGATGCTCGGCTGCTTATCTATATGATGCGCAGATTCAGCCTCGTGTTCCGGCGATTTCAGCTTTTTTAGCATTATTTCATTCCCGGTGTACCCAGCGATAGTGTACAGTAAACCCCGTTTCTACGCAATAACAAAAGGTTCGCCGGGCTTCATGCACCCATATATTTAGCCCGCGGTTTTACCGTGGGTCCTCACGCACAAAGTCATATTTCACAAGGCATTAGCGATGGATACCGACGATTTCAGTCCCCAGGTCCACAGGTTATGGACCCTGACCAACCCCTGCATGCTCTGTCCGCGTCAATGCAGCGTCGAGCGAGACAAGGGCCAAATCGGTTTCTGCGGCATCGCTGACATGCCCGTGGTCAGCTCTATCGGCCCCCATTTCGGCGAGGAAAGCGTCCTCGTAGGCCCAGGCGGCTCAGGCACGATATTCTTCGCCGGTTGCAACTTAGGTTGCGTCTTCTGCCAGAATTTCGACATCAGCCACCATCGCCACGGCAGCCCGGCCACAATCGAACAGATCGCCCACGCTATGCTCGAGCTGCAAAGCCTCGGATGCAGCAACATTAACTTCGTTACCCCGACCCATTTTGCCGCCCCCATCGCCGCCGCAGTAGAACTAGCCCGCAAAGCCGGTCTGCGCCTGTCTACCGTCTATAACACAGGCGGCTACGACGCCGTCGAGACCCTAAAACTGCTCGAAGGACTCATAGATATCTACATGCCCGATATGAAATACGCCGATTCACAGGTCGCCGAAGAGCTTAGTGGCGCACCCGACTATCCCCGAATCAACCAGGCCGCTGTAATGGAAATGCACCGCCAGACAGGCGACTTACACATAGAGAACGGTCTCGCCACCCACGGCCTGCTGATAAGACACCTCGTCCTGCCGAACAACCTCGCCGGCAGCTTCGAGATAATAGACTTTTTGGCCGACCAAATCAGCTCCTCGACAACCATAAACGTAATGGACCAATACCACCCCTGCTATAAGGCCGCCGCCCACCCCAAAATCAACCGCCGACCAACCCAAAAAGAAATCGCCTCCGCAAGACAATACGCGATCAAAAAAGGCCTGAATGTCCTTACGTGATAACCGCCTCGAGCAACTTCCTCGCAACGGCACTCTGCATTTCATCTGGTACTGACCACTATGCGGAGCCGTTCAAATAATTGCGGTCCGGGAGAGATTGCGGTACTATGCCGCTCGTAGAATACGGCAGCGATTCTGCCGAGCATGTTCACAGGAGATTAGTATGTCGCGAAAAAGACACTTTCGTTATGCACTTGGATTCATCGGCCTTGTTGTTCTTGCGGGCAATTCGTTTGCAGAATCCTATGATCCCGCTGCCCCGGATTACGCTGGTCGCAAAGGCGCTGCTTTGTATGTATCAAAGCTGGGCGATAACTCCGACGGCAGCAGTTGGAAGAAGGCGTTCCACACCATTCAGGCGGCGTTGCTCGCCGTTCCGGACGATAAAGGAGGCCACCGCGTTATTGTCCGGCCCGATACCTATGCCGAGGCCAATCTCTATCCCGCCTTCAAAGGCACCGCCGGCTCATACAACCTCCTTGTCGGCGACGTTGACGGCAGGCTCGGCTCAGGCGCATCGGGCCGGGTCGTCATTGATTCCGGCGCCCCTGAAGTCATCGTCCGCACCGACCCTAATGCCCCTACGGGCAACCCGACTTTTATGATTCTCGACTCCGGCGATCCCGCTGAAGAGTGGGGGCTTAAGAGCGTGGACTGGTGGGGCCCGTGGAGATGCGACCCGGAATTCTCAGGCGTGATCTGGGACCGCTGGATTTTTCGCGGACTCTATGTCACCGGTTCGGAAGGAGGGATCGGCTGGGA
>JAFGTU010000470.1 GCA_016933985.1 Sedimentisphaerales bacterium
AAACCGGACGAATTTGTCCTGAGCAGGCGGCCGAATATGGGGCGAGCCGAGACATTCGCCCTCATCAGCGGGGCGGCTCTGAAGGGAGGCTATGCCGGCTGCGGTGCGCCGGACCCGAATGCACGGGATATAGAGCTGTACGAAACGGTTTTGAGCGGTGACCGTGACGATAACGATGGGCCGAATGTGGAGGCCGATGATGCGACAAGGCAGGACAACTGCTACCATGTTGTCACCGGCAGCGGCGTGGATCAGACGGCTGTGCTTGAAGGCTTTATTATTAGAGGCGGCAATGCAAACGGCCGGTATCCCGATAACAACGGCGGAGGCGTGTATAACGACTTCGCAAGCCCGTCAATTACCAGGTGCACCATCACCGCCAATTCGACGAGCGCCAAAGGTGGGGGGATAAACAACTATTGGAGCGCCCCGGCCATATCCCAGTGCGCTTTTGTCGGTAATTGGGCAGGCTATGACGGCGGCGCAATGTTCAACTGGATGGGACATCTTGTGCTGACTAACTGTGCCTTCATTGCCAACTCGGCGGCGAACGACGGAGGAGGGATGTTCACCAACCATGCTTCGTACGAATTGGTCAACTGCACATTCAGCGGGAACTCGGCAGGAAACTACGGTGGAGGAGTATTCAATGCGAAGCTGTATGCTGCTGCTGCACTGACCAATTGCATTCTCTTCGGAAACGATGCGTATGAAGGGCCGGAAATCGGATTGAGCGAGGTCTTGATGAGCGGCGCCGCTACGTTCGTTGACTACTGCGATATACGGGGCGGCGAATTGGACATTTACGATCCCGGTGAATTGCTGGTCTGGGGGCGGGGCAATATCGACATGGACCCCTGCTTTGCGGATGAGCTCGGGGGCGATTATCATTTGAAATCGCAGGCCGGCAGGTGGGACGCAAAGAACGCACAATGGGTGATAGATGATGTAACGAGTCCCTGTATTGACGCGGGAGATTCGATGAGTCCCATCGGGCCGGAGCCCTTTCCGAACGGCGGGGTTATCAATATCGGGGCCTACGGCGCCACGGCGGAGGCGAGCAAGGCGTACTTTGGGAAATCCCCCTGCGAGATTATTGTAGCAGGGGATATTAATGGCGATTGCAGCGTTGATTTTCTGGACTTCCGCTTGATGGCCCTGCATTGGACGGAGGAAAGATAGAATCCCACTCAATGATTTGGCGTTGTTGTTCGGCTGAAAAAGCCATTTCCATGAATAAGGAGATTGTTATGAGTAACAGAGGTTATGCGGTGCTACTGGTTCTGGCCGGGGTGGTCTGCGGGATATTGGCTGTCAGTCTGGCCTCGTCGCCAGCGGCGGCCAAGCTGCCTACTGAAGATCGAGTCATTGCGCAGCCGGTCAAGGCGATTACGCCTTCTGTACGCCCGGCGGTCGCCGCCGGAAACATCCGCGTATATCCGGTCGGGATGGGAGGCAACAACAATCGCAATGATGCGCATGCGTACGTCGTCAAAGATGGCAAGCTCTGGCACTGCGAAAACGCCACAGCCCACGAGGTCAACTTTCGGTGATGCGAGAAATATGTTGAGGCATCAGCCTTGCCTCTTAGGCTCAGCGTCTTATAGTTCGTCTGTGCCCACTCACGGCCCCCGCCTGCCCCTATGGGCCAGATACGCTGCACGAGGCAATGGCGTGCGCCAGCTTGTCCCTGTTCGCTTCCAGCCATTTGGCCTTGCGCAGGATCATTTTGAGGAAGTCCAGGCCCGACAGGTTGCCGAAGAACCCGGTCGCCGCAACCGGCAGGACAGCCTCGGCTATCATCGTCTCTATCATCAGGTCGGGCAGTGAGTCCAGCTTATTCTTGTCAAATTCGATGACTCCTCGGTATCCGGTGAGGACCTCAATAAGCTTGTGTTCATCGAAGTAGTCGGGCCATTCGGCGGGATTGGGCCTGCCGCCCACTATGGAGAATTGCAGCATCGCGTTTGCAAGGTCGGTAATCGGCGGGGCTATGCGGACCGAATCGAAATCCAGCACGGCTGCAATCCTGTCATCGGCGAACAGCATATTGCCCGGATGCCAATCCCCGTGGATTACCTGCTCGGCCCAGGAATCGAATCCGCACTGATTCACCAGCGCGCTCGAGGAGTTGTAAATGCCCATCAAGGCCTCAGCGGTGGCCTGCATCTGCTTATCCGGCCCCGCCAACCTGTTCGAACCCAGGGTCTTGAGATGCGAGCGGACAGTGGGCGAATCGTGGAAGGACGCGCGCGGCGGCCTCGGCTCGGCGGCGAATTCGACCAACAGCTTGTGAAGCCGGGCCAACTGGCTGCCCGCATCGAGCGTGGCTTCCGCCGAGCCGTTATACCGATTCCCTGAAACAAATTCGAACATCTCGTAGATATGATGATTGATCTGCAAAGCTGTGCTCTCTTCATCACGAGTAGGCACAATCGATGTAGCCGGGTAGCCGGCTTTGGATAAGTGATTCTGCACGGCGTGGGCAAACGCGACGCGATTCAGGTCGTCTTTGCCTCGCGGTCGTCGCTTTAAGAAGAACTTGCCTTTCTCCGACACGAACACCATCTTCGGGGCACGACGATTACCGGCAGAGACCGCCTGGGCGTTGTGCACCACGCCGATATCATAATGGCTGAGGACGCGAACATGCTCCTCAGGAGAAAAATGTGCGCCGCCTCTCGGCATAAACTCCTTTTCCTGCCGTTCACAACAAACCAACAAACAACCACCCTCTTGGCTAATAGATGTGAAGAATACGCTGTTGCCTTGCGGCGGTCAAGGATTTCGTATGGGGTATGTGGAATATCGGATGTCGCGTGTGCGGCGTCTGCGGACTACCTGAAGATGAGCAGAAGGACTATTGCCACAATGGAGATTGCCGCGACGGTGCTGAGAATCAGGACCGCAACACGGTAATTGGCAAGGGTGTCGGTGTCGTATGGGTACTCTTCCTCGGCAACCTCGACATCCTCGCCGGTCTCAAGCTGGGCGAGCATGGAGACGTCGAATCGCTTCCTCGCCCGCAGCGGCGGCTGGCCGTTCTTGAGCGCCTCGAGGTCCTGCAGCAGCTCCTCGACACTGCTGTAGCGGTCCTCTCTCTTCTTGGCCATCATGATCTCGATGACCTCGGAGACACCTCCCGACAAGGAAGTATTTATATGGTCCGGCGGTACGAGCTTCTCCCTCAGATGTTTCCTCATCACGTCCGAGGAATCCTCGGCCATAAACGGGACCTGCCCGGTGACCATGTGGTAGAAGGTGGCCCCTAAGCCGTAGATGTCGGCCCGGCAGTCGATGTCTATTTTGCCTCTGATCTGCTCCGGGGAGATGTAGTATGGTGTGCCGTATGCCTTACCGGCTTCGCTTTGCGCGGTTTCTATGTCCGTGGTTTCCCGTGCGAGGCCCATGTCGGCGAGCTTTACGACGCCATCTTTGTTTATCATTATGTTCTTGGGCTTGACGTCGCGGTGTATAAGGCCCTGGCTGTGTGCGTGCAAGAGTGCGTGCGCAACCTGGATTATGATATCAATCGCCTGGTCTTCGGGGATTACCCCGGATGCAAGGTCGTCGGCAATGGTTTTGCCTTCGACGTACTCCATTACGAAGTAGTGGTATCCTGCTGCCTCTCCGACGTCTATGGCCTGCACTATGTTGGGGTGGTTGAGCATGCCGGCGGCCTGACCTTCCTTGTAAAATCGCTCGACGTATTCGGGGTTCTCCGTGAAACGCTTGGGCAGGACCTTTATCGCCACCATCCTGTTGAGGCTCAACTGCCTTGCCTTATAAACGACGGCCATAGCCCCTGCACCGATTTTGCCGAGTATTTTGTAGCCCGGGATCTTGGTTGCGGCGGTCTTGCTTTCTCTTATGTGGGCCTTGAGCCTGGCGGCCTGCGTAGCCGTGAGGAAGCCAAGCTCGACCATCACGTCCTTGAGCATCGCGGGATCGGTCTGGCTGCGGGCCTTCCTCTCGGCAATCGCATGCTTTAGCTCGTCATCGG
>JAFGTU010000057.1 GCA_016933985.1 Sedimentisphaerales bacterium
ATATAACGCTAAACGACGTAATCAGGAATTTTTTCAGTTGAGCCGGAGCCGGCTTAAAATTATCAAGAACGCCTCAAACTGCCGAAATAGAGGATGTAACCAGGTTGACTCTACATAAGAAAAGGGCTTGAACGTACAGAGATGCTGTCTGAAAGGCAAAGTTGCAGGCGCTTCAAGAAGGGCAGGAGCGGCGCGCTGCGCGAGGTAAGCAAAAGGGTCAAGGGGCATATGGAGCAAGAGACCGGTCGATTCGTCGGATGCGACGAATATCACAAGGGGGTATTAGATGCGCTTCGTGAATCGGACCCGCACATTTACGACTTGCTCCGGGCGGAGTACGAGCGCCTTCAAAACACCATACAGCTCATCGCCGCGGAGAATCAATGCTCGCGGGCCGTCCTGGCGGCTCTCGGCTCGATTGTTCAAAACAAGACCACCGAAGGATTTGCAGGGGCGCGCTATCACGGGGGCTGCGCCGTTGTTGACGATATCGAGCAGTTGGCAATCGGCCGGGCAAAAGAGGCCTTCGGCGCAAAATATGCAAACGTTCAGCCGCATTCCGGGACTGCGGCCAACCAAATAGTCGTTACGGCAATTCTCCAGAGGGCCGACAAGATACTGAGCCTCGGGCTTGACCAGGGCGGGCATCTCTCGCACGGGGCAAGGGTATCCTTCACCGGCAAATTCTTCGACGTGGAGAACTACTACGTCGATAAATCCACGTTCCTGCTCGATTACGACGCGATCCGAACGAAAGCGATTCAAGTGAAACCCAAGCTTATTATATGCGGCGCAAGTGCGTATTCGCGGACGATAGATTTTGGCATGTTCCGCGTCATTGCCGACGAGGTTGGGGCGTATCTGCTGGCCGATATTTCGCATATTGCCGGGCTGATCGCCGCGGGTGCTCATCCTTCGTCGATAGATCACGCCCATTTCACCACGACAAGCACCTACAAGCCGGGCGGCCCTCGCGGCGGATTGATACTGATGGGCAGAGACTTCCAGACCAGGATTCGAGCGGGAGAAAGGCAAATCACGCTGGCAGAGCATATCGACAAGACGACGTTTCCCGGTGTGCAGGGCACGCCCTACTTGAACAACGTCGCGGCTAAGGCGGTGTTCTTCCAGGAGACGCTCAGCGAGCAGTACCGGCAGCGGCAGTTCGCGATTATCAGCAACGCCCAAAGGCTGGCCGGGGCCCTGGCGAATCGAGGCTACGATGTGCTCACCGGCGGGACGGACAACCACATGGTACTGGTCAACGTTGCGAATCTGCGGCCGGGCCTGACCGGCCTGGTCGCGCAGAAGGCGCTTGAACAGGTCGGCCTGATTGTCAATATGAACCGCCTGCCATACGATACCAAAGCGGCATCGGTCACCAGCGGCCTAAGATTGGGCACGCCAATCGTCACAAAGAATGGAATGGGCCATGAGCAAATGGACACCATAGCCGGGCTGATTGATACTGTCCTCAGAGGCATCAAGACGGCCGGCGACATTGAATACAGCCTTGACGACTCCCTCAAGACAAGCGTCAAAGACGAAGTGGTGAGACTATCTCAAGAGTTCCCCATGCGATAAGAAAACGGCTCCTCAGACACGCTCTAACTCTGCAATAATCGCGACGCTATTTTGTAAAAGGAGGGGAATTTGCTCTTTATACATCGCACGTTTTTCTGTCCGAGCATTTTCAGGCCGAACCTGCGAATCATGCTCTTCCTTGAGATGAGGCGATAGTACAATTTGTTCAACTCGTCCGCCGAGAGGTTTCTTGTGGCGGGCAGGATGATATTCTCGAAAGAATAGTCGTCGAGTCCTTCGTTGATTATCTCATTGTACATTTGCGAGACGGGGACGGCCCAGACGCGATTATAACTGCGAGTTGCCAGATTGAGCTTCTTTGACGATTGATAATTCTTAATGATGGACTCCTTATCATCGAAGGGAAAGCCTATCATAAATGCCCCGCCTGTGGTGATGCCGTTTTCATTGCATAGGTCGATCGCGCGGCGGATTTGCTCGACGGTTATTCCCTTGCCGATTTTCTTGAGGACCGCGTCGTCGGCGGCTTCGATGCCGAACCAGATCGCCCTGCATCCCGAGTCGGCCATGAGCCTTACGACTTCTTCATCCAGGGTATCCACCCTCGATTCGCACAGCCAGACCAGCTTGAAATCCTTTACCTGTTCACAGAATTCGATCAGGCGTCTCCTGTTGGTCGTGAAGTTGTCCTCTCTAAAATAGAGTCCTCTTGTTCCGTGCGTCTCTTTCATGAATCGGATTTCTTCCATGACGTTCGAGGCCGACCTATAGGTGTATTTGCGGTCCCAGATTACCCTGGAGGAGCAGAAGTAGCAGTCGAAGGGGCACCCCCTGCTTGTAACGACGATGTCTATCGGCTCTATGTTGCCCAGGAAGTGGAACTCCTGCCTGCGATAATCGTCGAGCTTTATCTTCGTCCTATCGGGAAAGCTGAGGCTGTCGAGCTCTTTTACTCTAAACGTCTCGAGATTGACGTGGCTGCCGGCGATCCTGGTGAAGCCGACCTGCTCGAGATTGTCAATATTATCGAGGACCTTATCGAACATCAGCTCGGCCTCGCCCCTCCAGATGACGCTGAATTGCCCCAGGTAGAGCCTCCAGTTGACCGTAGCGTTGGGTCCGCCGTAGAAGGTGGTCTTGCCGTTCTTGATAAGATGGGTGGAGAGCCTGCGGGCCTCCTTGATCTCGAATATCGTCCCGCCGAAGCCGACGATGTCGTACTGCATCAATATTTGGCAGAGCTGTTCAAATGCGTACTTTCTTATTCTGTTGTCGATAAAGTCGATTTGGCGCCTGGAGTTGCCGATGATGTACAGCAGGCCCATAGGAGGCAGAGTCTCGATAGTATCCGTTGAGATATTCGTTGCGCACCTGAAATACCCTGGCAGCGCCATCCCATTCGGATATACCAGGCAAATTCGTTTCATATCGAAAACTCTTGGGTCCAAGAAGCCGAATGCGGCTGTCAATGTTACGTTTTCATCGAGTCGAATTCAATAAAAGCTATCGGCAGGAATATAAAGATGGGCAGCCACGCCCATAGTTCTGGCATTACCCTGTCGAAAACAACTTCCGTCGCCAGTATCTTGCAGACGAAAGTGATGACAAAACAGGCTCCCGTTGCGGCGAAGCTGATCATAACGGCCGATTTCATCGATTTCGGGTCGCGGCAGACAAGCAACGGAAGGCTCAGCATAAGCATCACAAGATTGATCAGCGGATCGGTGATACGGAAATGCTTCTGACTCCAAAGCTGGGCCATATCCTTGATCTTTGTCTCTTGCGCAGCCAGATTCGTTAATTGTCTGGAGCCGAGCAAAGTCTTGTATTCTGCTGTCCGCCGTATGGGTATTTCCTGCGGGGTCAGGCCGCCTGCGTCATACGAGGTAATCGCCTGAGCGCCCTTTCTGGAATTTTTCTCAATGAATTGTCCGTTATGGAGGTCCCAAAGGCCGGTCTTAGGGTTGTATGTTGCCGAACTTGCGCGAATCAGTCCTGTCACTTCCCACTCCCATTGCTGCGGCTGCGGCTTGGTCCGTCGCGTGATGATAGTGGGCGAGTGCAGCGTGGCGGTCTCAACGTCAAATCGCTGCGAGCAAATCAACGAGCCGCTCCCGTCGCTCATAAACCACACATCGTAAGATTCCTGCCCGCGCACGGCGTCACGATCTCGCACGAGCTTGGGCGCCAGAGGAGGTATTATAAGCTCCTGATCTATCACGAGCAGGCCCGTCAGCAGTACAGCCAGCAGGACAATCGGTCCGATCAATCGCTTCAGGCTCACTCCCGAAGCCATAACCGCGACGAGCTCGCTGGAACGCACCATTCTGCCAAAAGAGAAAGAAGCCGCGACGACCGTTATCATTCCCGCAAAGTCGCGAAAATACAGCGTGCTGTTCAGCGCATAATAAGCCAACATGTTCTCGATGACCGCCCACGTGCCGCGGCTGCTCTGCTCGGTGAATTCGTCCAGATTAACAAATAGGTCGATGATAGTGCGCAGACCCATCAGGACGCCGAAAGCGACGGCGTAGCCTATCAGGAAATTCTTTATGACATATTTATCCAAAATCTTCATTCTGGTTCCGTATGAGAAGCATCACTTCCAAGCCAAGCGGTCGTATCCGTTTAGTTCTTCAGCAGCCTGCGATATATCACACCGACCAATAACAGCAGAAACACCAGGCCGCTCCATATCAGCCCTACGCCTGATACGATGGTAACGTCGGTATTCTGCGTAATCTGTCTGCCGCTTATGATACATATTATCAGGACGGCCGCGGGTATGCAGCTTGCCCCGAAAGCCGTCAGCAAGTGTCCGCCTTTCTTGCAAATTGCGATGCCGATACCGATCAGTATCATCGGCACGCATCCTATTCCGAACACGAGCCTCGTATGAATCTCGGCGCGTATTTGGAGCAGTGTTTTCTGTATCTCGTCTTCAAGCTCCGCTGTCAGCTTCCCTAGTTTGGGGCTTGGGCCCTGCTTCAATATGGCGGAATCCGAAGCAAGGCGAAGGCTGTCCAGCACGTTCTGCGTGCCGAATTTCTTTCCTATATCTATATCACCGGCATTGTCTTTTGGGAACAGCCCGCGAATAACGTGACGCATTTGCAGATCGCCGGAGTCTTCATTGAGGGCGTTATACAGGTCCATCGTCAGGGTCGGCGCCAGCTTATTGCCCTCGATGTGCAGAGAAGCCTTTGTCGGCCGCAGGGTGACAGGTGCTGTCCCGGCGCCGGGGTATGATTCGACCACCACGATTCGGCCTTCCAGCTTGACTTTCTCCTCATCGGCCAAGACACTATCTGCGCGAAGCTCGACGAGCTTTTCGCCGCTGTACAGCCTGTAGTAGCTGTTCGCATCCGTGCCCGTCTTGGCCCTAATTTCCTGGGCCAGCAGCTCCGTGGTAAATTGCGCGTACGTATCGTTCGCGAGCTTCTCAATGGGATGAAACAGCATAAGGTCGGCGCGAATCTTCTTCATCTCGTTTATCTTCTTGAACTTAATGTCGTCGGCCAGGAGCGACCCGAACTCCGTGTTGATCGCTCCCTGCTCCACTGAGAATCCGCCATCATCCTCGGTTCCGATTTGGAAGGTATTGTTGGCGATTATCTGCACTTCGTTGATTGTATCGTGCGCGTTGAATTTTACGGCGGCCCTTTCGGCTGTGTAAATCGACCCGATCCTGTTACGCTCCAAGCTGGCGACGACGACACCAACGAGCGTGTCGTTTTTGAGATTCACCTCATCGGCATAGATCAGCCAGGGGTCGTCCGTGGGGAGCTCGTAATATCCCCTTCGCTGGATATTGCGGAACAGTATCTGTTTGGCGTCGCCCTGAAGCGATTTCTCTGCAAGGTGCACGAAATAGGGGAGCATGTGAAAGCTCAGGATCAGATTGGCAATCGCAACGACAATCGCCAGCGTCAGACCGGGATAAACCAGCGCCATTATGCTTACCCCGCTTGCCCGGCAGGCGTCCAATTCGTTATCGCTTGCAAACCGGCCATAGACCAGCGCCGATGCGAATAGCGCCGCCATCGGGAGTACGAATGTGAGCGTTATCGGCAGGAAGTAGCCCATAAGGCTCAACACCTGCCTCGGTCCGACGCCGTATTCCTGAACCGGAGCCAGGATGCTGCCGAGGCTCAGGATCAGCGTCAGCCCTACCGACGCAAGCAGAAAAACCTTCAACAGCTCGCGAAATATATACCGATGCAGTATAAGAACCATGTGCCTCTTATATATGCAGCGCAAAGGCACTGCAACAAAATTCGCTCTCCCTACGGTATATCCAATGGATTGATGTCCCTAATGCGGTCGGCGTAAATCTTGTGGGTGTATTTTTTGAGCAGCTCCCTGTGGTATCGCTCCATCGCCGCAAGCCGTTCCTTCGACTGCAATGTCCGCTTGACGCGGTCGGCCAATTTTTCGGAATACTCAGGTATTGTACCGGGATGCTTTTCAAGAATTTTGACGACCCGCCACTTGAATTCATTTCGGTACATACCCTTGACGGGTCCGACTACCGTGTTCGGATCGCCCTTCCAAAGCTCCGGCCAGAAATACGCCTCTGTACCGGGATAGATGTCAGAGCTTTTACTCTCCTTGTCGAGCGAATGTGTCTGCTTGACTGAGGTGAATTCCTTTCCCTCATCAAGCTCGGCCCGGGCGTGCTGCGCGGCTTTGAGGTTCAAGCACCATATCTGATCGACCTTGAGCTTCTGTCCCTCGCGGAATTCGTCCTTATGCTCGTCGAAATAGGCCTTGATCTGAGCATCATTCGGCTCGGACACGTCCTTGCCCACTCGCTGCCTGGCATCGCCCAGCAGATTCATGTCTTCGTATTCTCTGACCTGCTTTTTCAATGCTTCGTTGTCATCGAGCCGAAGTCTAATCGCCTCGGCTACGAGCACAGGCGTCCTCAAGGCCCGCTCCAGCAGGCGGTCCACACCCGCCTCGGTATTCAAATCACGCGGGCGATACGGCGGAGCTATTTCGCCTATGGTCTCGAACCAGTCCTTAAGAGTTACCTTTCCCCCATTGAACGTCGCCATAACGAGATTCTTCTCCGCGTCGGTCAGCTCGTTCTTAATCTGACTGTTGCGAATAAAGCCGACATCGCGTTTTGCTATGGGCTGCAGCAACAGGCGCTGGTGGATCTCCGCGGCTTTGGCGAAATTGGCCGTTGCCTTTTTGACATCGGATTTCTTGTAAAGCTGTTCGTAATACGTGCTCATGATTGTATTTGCCTTGGCTCTTTTGACGGCCTGCTCGGCCTTGGCACGGTCGAGCTTCGGGTCGGCTTTCATCTTCTCGGCGATTTCGGCGTCCGAGACATCCAGCCGCCCGGCCACTTGCCCCTGCATCAGGTGGTTGACAAGCTGCCGGTCTCTGAATTGCTTGACGGCATTGAAGATCATTTCGGTTTCAAGAACGCCGTTCCTGCGGCCCTCCATCATCATTGCCTTTTCCGCCACCATTCTGGTCAGGACCTCATTTGCGTCCGCCGGTTCGGTCCTTGGCGAGTATCCGCCGTAATCATAAGGCTGAAGCTCCCTCATCAGCTCTGTCTCAATCTTGTCCTTTGTGATAATATAGTCGCTTATCAGGGCGACGACGTTGGCGTCCGTCTGGGCGGCGATTAGAGCATCCGGCGGGATTTCCGGGATCGGTGTTTCCGCTTGGGGCACCGATTTTGACTTAGGTTCTCTTACTTCGGACTGCTCGACCTTAGCCTGCTTTACATCACCCTGCTTTGCCTGCGCCTGCATCGTTTCGCTTGTAGCAGGCTCTTTAGCTCCACTCCATAGCCCGCGACCTGTGGCAACGCGCCAGGCGCCGATTGCTGCAACGATGCCGAAGATACTTAGAGCCAGAATAACGAGGACCTTTTTCATTTTGCCTATTCTCCTTGCTAATCATACTCAAAACGTGCATCTTGGACGTCCATCCGGGGCGTCCAGCCGTGAAATCGTCCATCCGCAATTATAACTCTCAGCTATGATTGGCCAAAGGAAATTATCGCCAAGAGCGTGTGTGTGAAGTGGCACGGCCATCCTGGCCGTGCGTTTCGCGAGGAAGCCCGCTCGTAGGAAAAAGATGAATTGCAGGCCTAAGGCCTGCGACGCATGGGCAAGATGCCCATGCCACGACAGAACGGCTTCTCATACACGCTCTAAGATGCCCGTCCAGAGGTTCGTTGCGCGCATGAGGCGGATTTTTCGCTTGCCTTGAGCCGCGCCGGTTCGTAGAATAAATCAAGCACGTTGGCAAGCGTCACTATTGAGGGCCTGTAAATGATTGGAAACGTGGAAAAAAGGTGCAGCCGCGCCGCTGGCAAAAGAAGGCTCGGCAGTGCGCTGAAAGCGGCTTGGTCTGTGGTTATTGGCGTGCTAATCCTGTCGGCTTTATTCGCAACGCCGGGTCTGCATGCCGATACGATTGTCCTTCTGGAAGGCCAGACTATTACCGGGCGGATACTCGTGGAGAAGGATGCTCAGTTGTATGTGGATATCGGCGTGACGGTGCTGGCTATTCCCAAGGCCGAGATTCTCAAGTATGAGTATTCCGACAGGCTCGAGATAGAGCCGGGCGACGTCAACGACGTAAATCAGCCCGGCACAGTTCCGGCCGCCCGCCAGGACCCGGCCCGGCTCTACAGGACCGCCGATCTGAAGAAGACCACTATCGCAAAATGCGCCGAGGCCGTTTCCGAGGCCGTTGTCAAGGTATCCAGCCCCGCCGGGACCGGGTCAGGCTTCTTCATCAATGAACAAGGATACCTCATCACCAACTACCACGTGATAGAACGTGAGACGAAGATCGAAGTGACCATGTTTGCAAAGGCTAAGGACGGCTTCGAGAAAAAGAGATTCAGGAAGGTCAAGATCGAGGCCATTAATCCATTTGTTGACTTGGCCCTTCTCAAGGTCGAAGACCTGGGCGGGGCGGAAACGGAATTTGTCTATCTCGGCGATATTGACCGCATCCAAGTCGGCGAGCAGGTCTTCGCCGTCGGCAATCCGCTTGGCCTGGAGCGCACCGTAACAAACGGGGTAATAAGCACAAAGAACAGGGCGTTCGAGGGTCTGCTCTACGTCCAGACCAATGCGGATATCAACCCCGGCAACTCCGGCGGGCCGCTCTTCAACCTCGCCGGCGAGGTCATCGGCGTTACGAATATGGGATACGTATTCTACGGAGGACTCGGTTTTGCGATACCGGTTAACTACGTGCGGCACTTCATAGAGAATCGCGATGCCTTCACGTATGAGAAAGACAATCCGAATACCGGCTACAGGTACATCCAGCCGGACAAGAGACGCATTAAGGCCGAACCCGATTTTCTCAAAACTCAGAGCAATTCTCAAAAATAGCCGGAAGAGTTAATGTATTTCGGCCTAAAAAGAAAGGGCCAAGAAGTGGAAAACGCAGCCAAAACAATCCAAGAACAAGCCAAGCCCGGGCAACTCCGCCGGCCTGCTCTATGTCGTATGTCCTATGTCGGTCTCCTGCCTTCTGTCTTCTGTCTTCTGTCTCCTGTCTTCTGTCTTGTGCTCCTGTGCTCCTGTCTCTGTGCTTGGTCTGCGCAGTTGCCTCGCCCGGCACAGCTTCTGCCTGGGGAAACGGTAGTCTTCGCCGAAGTCTCTAATCTCACCCAGCTTACCGAACAGTTCAAAAAGACGAACTACTACAAGCTGTACAAAGACCCGGCGATGGCCCCCTTCATCGAGGACGTAAAGGCCAAGATTGCCGAAGATATCAAGAAATCCGACGATGAGTTGCTCAGAGCCGTTCTCACTATGGATGCAATGCCCAGCGGCAGGGTTGCCGTTGGCCTCTTGCCGGGTCCGGGGCAAGGGTTCGCCGAGCCGCATGTCCTGATCATAGCCGAATGGGGCCAGGCGAAGGCCAAAGTCCAGGAAACGCTGGATAAGGTGCTCGCCGGGGCCGTCGAAGAAGGCGTTCGCAAAAAGACGGAAGAATACCGCGGGGTGAACATAACGGCCGCCGTCCATGAATCCAAACCCGAATTCGCCCCAAGCTATTGCTTCATCGGCGATTGCCTGATCGGCTCAACCAATACCGAGCTTGTAAAGTCGGTCATCGCCCGAATTCAGGGCGCCGGCGGCGCTGCCCTGGCCGACGATGCCGACTACAACACTGCGATGAAGGGAGTCGGGCCCGCCCACGATATCGATCTCTACGTCAACCTCAAGCTGTTGAAAGACCTCATCGTCGCCGAGTCGCCGCCGGGCCAGGTCGGACCGCTCGTTACGAATCTCGGCCTCGACAACGTCATCTCGTTCAGCTTCGCGGCCGGCGTCGCACGTGATGGCGGCCGCGACTCCGCGCAAGCGGCCCGTGGGGCTTCCGGAAAGGCCCTTCTGCGAGTTGAGGGCGAGAAAAAAGGCGTATTCAAGATGCTCGAATTCGACTCGTCGGCCCTGCAGGTACC
>JAFGTU010000471.1 GCA_016933985.1 Sedimentisphaerales bacterium
CAACCGTGTCCCACTTCTTGCCGTCCAACGACGTCTCCACGGTAAAGCCGTAATATCGCCGGTCTCCATAAAAACCGACAACGACAACGCGACCAACAGTAAGGGCCTCTTCGAGATCGACCTGCCACCACGCGCCAAGATCGTGCCCGGCCACGTCGGTAGCCCAGTAGCTGCCGGTATCGTCGCTTCGCCCGTCGTTGGCGAGGTCTGCCGGATAAGCCGCCAAGGCATGAGAACACGTTACGGGCTTGCCCGTCGTAAGGCTCACCGCGTTGGGCTTACCCCAGTCGTATTTCTGCTTATAGAGGCCGACCACCGCTGCAAAGTCCCATCGCTTCTTCTGATCCGACCTCTGCACAACTTCCACGCCATCCAGCGAGCCGATCAACGGGCGTGACCTTGGCAAGGCAAGAACGATCCGTTTGGGCGTATTCCGCTTGGGTGGATCCAGCTCGACCTCGACGCCCGCCTTCGTCCCTCGCACAGTCATCGCCATTTCGCCGAAGTGCGTTGGCAATCGCTCGATGCGAATCTCCTTGCCCTCGCCGAGCCACCAGTCCGGAACCGCACTGAGCAGGCGCAGCTCATCGCCGGCTTCATGGACAAGCATGTGGCGGAGCATAATCGCATAGTTGCAGGCGCCCGTGACGTGCGGAATCGTGTGGCTCCAAGCGAAGCGCTTCTTGTAGTAAATCCCTTCGGGGAATGCATGGGCGGCCGTTGAGTGCAGCAGGTACCAGTAGAAATCCTCGACCACCTGCTCGTGCCGACCGCGGACCAGATCGGTCATAGTCGTATAGGCGCCCATATAGGGATGGATAGCTTCGACATCTCCGCCGCCTTTCCATTGGATCGTGCCCTCGATAAACCCGCCGGCAAAATCCTCGCGCACATGCCGGCTCAGTGCAGCGACGCGAGGGTCGTTGCGATCGAATAGTCCCGTCGGCCAGAGCGTCTCGGTATTGCCCCAGTGCGTGCCGTCCTTCTCCCAGCTTGGCGGAAAGTGCTCCAAGGCGATCCTTTTCCACGCAGCATCAATGTCGGCCCGGTATGCCCTGGCCTCCGCAAGCAATCTCTCGGCTTCGTCGTTCTTCCCGAGGGTTCGTGCGGCATCGGCAGTGCACAGCATCCCGCGCAGGTTCCACAGGTCGTAGCCGACAATATGGTTCTTGGCTTCCCAGAGAAATTCACCATCGGCTGGAGCCGTAGGCAGCAGGCCGGCAAACGGCGAAGCAGTCGTCCGCCGGGCCTTCATCGTCCACTTCACCGCCCTCAGCATCTGCGGATATACCCGCTCGAGAAACTCGCGGTCGCGAGTTATCCTGTAATACTGCCACAAAGTCCAAACGGCCTGTCCGTTCGCGTCGAACTGATTCTTCTGCGACTCGAATCGCCCGTCCTCTCGCTGACGAACCAGGTAGCGCTCGACCGCCTTGGCCGCGGCGTCCATAAACCCGGCCTCCTCCAACTCCATCACCTGGTACGCCCCGTCGCGGATGTAGAACGTATCGTAGAAATCCTCCCCGCCGTGCACCTCGCCTTGATCATTCGCAATCAACTGGCAAACATGCGCCGCCAGAAGCGCCTCGGTGGCCTTGCGGCAGGGAACTTCGATCTTCGCCGCACGATCCATCACGCCCCGCCAATACTCCGCCGTCCGTTGCAGCCACAAGTCCGCATCGTCCCGGTCATACTTATTCGGATCGCCGACGGGGAAAAACGTATATCTGGCCACACCCTCGATTGAGCCTCCAGGCGGCAATTGCCAAGACCAAGAATACTTGCGAGCCGGGACCTTGTCGATCTTCTCTCCGCCCTGTTCTTCCGGGGTGCTCGGCGCCTTGGCTTGAGTGTTAGGCCCGACTTCAACCTCCGCCTGCACCGGCTTGTCGGATGTATTGACGGCCATGACCTTGATCCAATTCAGATAGTTCTCGCCCTCGGTCGGCCAGTCGAACGCCTTTTGCCAATGGTTCACATCGGGCAAAGGCGTCGCCCAGTACGTCAATTCGTACTTCACCGGCCCTTTCCCGGCAGCGACCAGAATGATCGGCATCCACCCATCCATCGCCAGCTTTCCGTTTGCCCGGCTCAAAGCCGTGCGCTCGGGATCGATGCGAATCTCCACCGGTATCTTGCCCGCAAGCACCAGCTTGTTGTCGGGCGTGATCCGGCTGCCGTGAATGTAGTCCTTCAACCCGACGACGTTCCAGTTGTTTATGAAATAATCAAAGTCCTTCGCCGAACCCATAACCTTCTCGACGAGCGAAGCATCTAGCGGATGGTAGTTGACCCCCGCAAAATTCAAACGATTCAAATGCTCGACCAATCCGGCAACGAACTGTCCGAAACTCCGGCTATCCCTCGGCGACCAAAGAACTTCGCTTAGTGCGCACGCACGGGGAAACGCCATGAATTCGCGGCGCTTGTAGTCAGGAATCAGCTCTCCCCACAACTGGCCTTGCCCGCCGAGAATGTGTTTGGCCTGTTCGGCATCCAACTCCGCAGGGATCGGCTCGAAGGAATAGACCTTCTCCAAATTGATAACACTGCCGCCTAAACCGGTTTCATCGGGGGCCTGCCGATAGTCGAAGTAGGTATGCGACGTCGGCGTCATCACGACATCGTGCCCGGCTTTGGCCGCGGCGATCCCGCCGGCTGTGCCCCGCCAGCTCATCACGGTCGCCCCGGGGGCAAGCCCGCCCTGGAGAATCTCATCCCAGCCGACCA
>JAFGTU010000472.1 GCA_016933985.1 Sedimentisphaerales bacterium
AACTCAACTCACACCACAATCCCCTCAAAAAACATAAAACCGAACCAGCTCGACCTCTCAAAAACCGTCAATCTGATTATTGGGGACGACGGAAGCAGTTGCTCAGGTACATTATTTGCCATATTATTGTATTACACATATTCATGTTAGCGGGACGATCCCGTCCAGCTAATAACTTGTTGGCAGTTCTGGATATTAGGCGACAATCATGACGGACACAGTCTCTCATTCCGCCTCACATCTATTTTCATCTGAGTTCGGAAATCTGTTGGCCCTAGTTCTCAAGCGAATGGAACTTGAGTGGCACTACCACCAGAGGCCGGATCTGGAGCGGGTGGATCAGCAATTGCTGCAATACGCCATAGAATTTGGGCAGCTGTTGAATGTCGTTTACAGGTACGAGCTTCTTTCTGCGCTGCGGGAGGAGTGTAAATGGTACGCAGCGATATTTAATGCACGCGGTTCAAGCCATGATGCATTTGCCCTGCTTTTGGAAAGCTGGATCATGGCAATTCAAGGATTACTCAAACCACCCGAATGCAATGAACTCGCTCGACCTATCCAGTCCATCAGGGATGATCTGGAAAGAGTGACCGAACAATTGCCCACCATGCGCAAGGCTTCTATCGAGACGTCCAAACCTGCACTTCTGAAAAAACTCATCTGTGGCGACGTTCGAGGCGCACACGAGATCATTTCGGGTATCGCCTCAGAGCTCGTCTCGCCGGATCGTCTGATTGTTGAGGTGATGCTTCCGGCGATGGCCGAAATCGGACAACGCTGGGAATCCAATGATCTTGAGATTTTTCAGGAGCATCTTGCCACCGAAGCGATCCGAAGCCTTCTGGCCGGACTCACGGCGATGATGGAGGAGCCCCCCCAGAAGACCAATGCGGTGGCGCTGATCTCCTGCGTCCCGGGTGATCAACATGAACTAATTCCATTGGCACTTGCCTCGTATTTAACCATCCGAGGCTGGAGCGTGAAGAATTTGGGAGTGGGCTTGCCTGCCGATCAGATAGCGCGGGCCGTAGCGGCCTTCGAGTCGAAAGTGCTGTTTCTGACGTTCACCATTCTCTCCAGACTGGAGGATGCACTGGATGTGATTGCGAAGGTCCACGGCGAGTCTGAACATTGCCGTATCATACTGGGTGGACGCGGCGCTGCCTCGGCAAAGGCCGTTCTCGAAAGCCGGGGCGCCCTGGTCGCCCTTGATTTCGACGACGGGTTTCGTTTGGCGCGGGAGGGTTCTGTCGATGCGTAGCCTGACCGCTTTGCGTATGGTCGTGCATGATCGTTCCTCAACAGCCGGGGCGCTTCTCGGTGTGGTGGCAATTGTCTTTCTGGTAGGCCAGCAGCTTTCCATCCTTTTCGGTTTGTTGAACTACATGTCGGTGCTTGTAGATCATAGCGGCGCAGACGCCTGGATCATGAGCACCAATGTCCGTAATGCAGATGCGGGCAACCTCATCTCGGGGCGCTACATCGATCGCGCAATGGGCTTGGCCGACGTGGAGTGGGCGGAACCGGTCCTCATCGGCAACGGTCTGTTCAGAACACATGACGGCTCTTTTGAATCGGTTCGCGTGGTCGGAAGCCGACGTCCCCGCCTTGCAGGGGGGCCTTGGGAGTTTGAGAAACTCGATGAACAAGCCTTGCTTGATCTCGAATCCGTGACCGTAGATCGTCTGGATATCACTAAACTTGGCAATCCATTGCTGGACCAAGTCACCGAAATCGGAGACAGGAGAGTTAGACTACGCGCGATCACTGCGGGCGCTCGGGGCTTTCAAGGAACCCTGGTGTTCGCTTCATTGGAAAAGGTCAAGGAAATTGCCCGAACCCCTCCCGGAAGATACTCGGCAATCCTGGTTCGTTTTAGGCCAGGCATCGACAAGGTGGCAGCGCTTAGCAAACTGGACTCCGTGATGCCCGAACATTCCGTGTACGGAACAGATGAACTGTCGAGGTTGACGCAACGTTACTATTTCACCAATACCGGAATCGGGGGAAGTTTCGGCTTTTCAACCATCATCGCCGTGTTGATCGGTGTCGTCATCATTTCATTGACCATGTATGCGAGTGTCCTCAGCCGATCGCGTGACTTCGCCGTCATGCGTGCTATCGGGGGGAGACGCCGGGACATTGCGGTCGTGGTTATTAGTGAGGCGCTCATTATATCGGGCATCGGCTTGTTTGTCGGGTTTCTCATGCTTGCAACATTGCTGAATGCCACGCGAGACTCCTCCATTCCCTGTTTTTTCCCCGCGCAGGTTCCGCCACTTCTCGCGGGTGGCACGGTGCTGATGAGTCTCATAGGCTCCTTGATTGCATTGAGGATTGCCCTGAAAGCAGAGCCGGCCTCGGTGTTTCATTGAGATTGGAAGGGGAAATGTGGCAGTTCTGAAACTGGAAGAGATAGCACGTGATTTTTCAGACGGCCGCCAGATGAGGCGGGTGTTGTTTCCGACCGATGCGGAATTCAAGCCGGGTGCATTGACGGTCCTTTCCGGACCATCCGGCAGTGGTAAGACTACGCTTCTTTCCATCATGGGGCTGGTATTGCGTCCCTCTGAAGGCTCGCTTTATTTGGATAGACGTGAGGTTACGTCGGTCTCAGATAACGAGGCAGCTATGCTCCGATTGCGCAATTACGGCTTTGTCTTTCAGCAACCCATGTTGATCGATGGCCTGAGTGTCATGGAGAATATCGCCCTGGCGTTTGCTGTCCAGGGCGCTGGCCTGCCGGATGATTTTCTCGCCAATGGGGAAGGTCTCTTGAAGTCCCTCGGTCTGGAGGGAACGGCTCACATGCAGCCAAGGCTTCTTTCTGGCGGCATGAAGCAGCGGGCCTCCATTGCCCGAGCCTTGATCAAGGACCCTGCCATTCTTCTCTGCGACGAGCCAACGTCGGCATTGGACGCGGAAAGCGGGCAGGCTGTCATGACCATCCTGAAGCATATTGCGATTGAGGAGGGCAGAGTTGTCATTGTGGTCTCGCATGATGCAAGGGTTTTCCCTTACGCCGACCGTTTGATCAAAATGGAAAACGGGACCATCGTTTCCGACACCCGTGAGCGTTATTTGGAGGGAAAAGAAGTAAAATGAAAAAGGTGCGCGCTATTGTGGGCGGGCTAATGCTCATCCTCGTCGTGGTGATCGGTATTTCCTATATTCAGATATCTTTACGAAAGGCTTCCGCTCCACCGGCACCAAGTCGAACGCCATCGCTGGATGCTGCACCAGTGCGTTTGTACGGCCTTGTGGAAGCGCTCGACCGAGAGGTATTTGTTGGACCCCAGCAAGCCCGTCGAATTGAGCGGATTTTCGTTCAGGAAGGGCAGGAGGTCTCTGCTGATCAGGCTCTGTGCGAACTCGAACAGGAAGTTGAACAACAGGCACTAGACGTTGCCATTTCAAGAGTAAAGGAATTTGAAGGACGACTGGATCTTGTCCTTGATGAATTGAAAAGTGAAATGCCTTTATCTGGCGAAGGATTTGCCGAAAAGCGAGCGCTTCAAGTTGCGGTGTTGCAAGTGAGAGAACTGGAAGGACAATTGAATCTTGTCCTTGATGAATTGAAGAGAAAAGAACCTTTGGCCCGAATTGGAGCTGCTTCCGAAGAAGAATACACTCAGAAATGCCTGGAGGCCGAACTGGTTCGTACGCAGATCGCAACCGCGAAGTCCCGAGCCCTACTGGAATACAGCCAGAAATCTTTGGAAGCGGCACTGCTCCGCCGCCAAATCGATACAGCTCAAGCGGAAGTTGAACTCAAGAAGCGCGAGTTGAATACCTTGACGCTGAGGTCCCCAATTCAAGGGCACTTGTACAAATTCGATGTACGCATTGGCGAACACCTTACCCCGCAGGATTATCAGCGAATCGTAATAGGCAAGCCGCTCAAACAGGTTCGCATTTTTGTGGAGAGCTTCTGGCTCGATAGGGTTCGCAAGGGCGATGGCTTTCAAGTGCACGATGCGGAAACCATTCGCAATATCGGCTTTGGCAAGATTGTCGCAATCTCAGAGTATGTGGGCGCCCGCGATTTTCGCACTGAAGATTCTCTTGAGCGATTAGATACGAAATATGCCCAGGCTATTCTCCAAGTTGAAGGAGCAGCAACCGTTCCATTGGGCAAATTGGTTTTATGCGTGCGTGAAAACAGCCTTGATGAAAAGACATCGCCCAATTCAAAATGAGTGAATGCGTTTGAGGACCTATCAGCAAAGCGCATCACCTGACGCTCAGTCCGCTGAGCTACGTGTCCGCCAATGAGCTTGGTCATTAGAAGTGCGAAGCCCATGATGAAAAGCCAAACCGACACTCTTCGCGAGCTGATCGTGGGGGCCGTTTCGGTTGGAGCGCCCAGAAAATACGGTTCCTCATAAGAATCTGTGCACGAGTCTTGGTTCAGGTAGGTTTCCAAGTGAATGGTATAATGCGGTGATGTAGTTTCCTGCGGTTCGGAATCCGTAGCAGCGACGACTCACCACCTTTGCCTTTTGGCTGCTCCTAAGAATCTGTGCAATGAAGAAGTCAGTTGATGTGATGTAGATGCACG
>JAFGTU010000058.1 GCA_016933985.1 Sedimentisphaerales bacterium
AAACCGCAACATGTTGCTGTCTCAGCAGTTATGAAGCCGACCTTCTAAGATCTTTGCAAGAAAACAAGAAATTGAACGTTAGTAGTACAGAGAATCGCGAAACTGGTTATGCAGGTTCTGGTCAATCTCTGGATATACTTTTGATAAGAAACGGTCCGTATTTTCATATTTCCGCCTTACTCCCGCCCGTAGCTCTGCCCTATCCTGTTCAGATAAACCAGGCCCGTGTTCGATCTCATAGCGTGAGGAATCCAACATAAGTACAAATCGAAAATAGTCGTCAGAGCGCATCGACTCAGGTTCACCGGAATGAAAGCAGATTTTATATGCTGGCAGCCTCCTTTTATTGTGGTATGCTCCCTTGGTGCTAAGCGGAACATCATATTCGATGTAGTGCGACTTACAGGCGTCCCAGCATGTCCGGTTGGTTTTCGTACGACATTCACTCATCCTGTTCTGTGCTTTTTCCGACAGCACAAAACCTATCCAGTCCTGGCTTTCAGCCAATTCATAGGCTTCAATCAGTCCCGTTCCGTAATAGATTCTCTTAACTCGATCTGCATAAAAACGTCCATAATTCAAGCATCCTCGCAAAGCAATCTTTGCCCTAAACATGAAATCGAAGAACCATTCTGCTGCTACCACAATGCTCTCTGTTGAATTCTCGGAGTAGAAAACGAACGAATCTGAAAACCATAGTACATCGTCAACACATGGCCTGAACAAGCCAGCCTTATTCAGAACCTCCTCATACTCCTTCAGTATCCAATTACTTTGTGACTGCTCGGCGATTTGTACTTTCCGTTTGAAGCCGAGAATATCAAAGTATGCTACCCAGCAATCCCCATTTATGATTATTTCGCTCATTGATTTAGATATTGTCAAATGTTGTGGATTGATTTCTTCGACTCAATATAGGAGCCGCTTCGCGGGCTGATTTGATCTTTTCATCAACCCAACCTCCAAAGCCAGATTCAACGAAGCGGCTGCTTGCAGGCCCACTCGGGCGGTAGTGCGCAAGATTATCACATATCTGGCTTCGGCTGGGGGGTGATGAAGTCAAAACAGCTTCGCCGAAGGCGAATCCACATTCATTAAGACCGGCTGACTTGAGCTCTCTGCAATTCAAGCGTCAACCTCCCCGGCGTTATGCTCAAGCTTGATGATTCCTTGAATAACATCAGCCATAATATCGTTGCTTTCTGTGGTTAGCTTTCTTTGCAGCGTTTGACGAAGGCAACGTATTGCTCGGCGGTGTCTATTCCGTCGCAGGTGTGCTCTACCTTGCCGACTAATATTCCGAAGCCGTTTTCTATTGCTCGAAGCTGCTCGAGCTTTTCGGTTTTTTCCAGGGGCGTCTGGGGCAGGCCGGTTATCTTCAGCAGGAAGTCCTTGCGATATGCATATATTCCTAAGTGCCGCTTGTATTGCCCGATTCGGCCGATGCCGCCGGCGTCTCTGTCATATGGAATCGCCCAGCGGGAGAAATATATTGCTCGCCCAGGTTCGTCTATCGTCCGTCGTCCGTCATCTCTCGTCCCTCCCTCGCAACGCGACACGATCACCTTCACGATATTGGGGTCGGCCGCCTGCTCGATCCGCTCGAAATCAGCGGCTAAGGTCGCCATCGGGTAATCCGGGTTGTCGATTAGCAGCCGGGCCACGTAGTCGATGTTTGCCGGGTCGATCTCCGGCTCGTCGGCCTGGAGGTTGACGACTATATCGACGTCCATCCCGGCGACTGCCTCGGCGATCCGGTCGGTTCCGCTCTGGTGCTCGGCTCTGGTCATCACGGCCTCTGCCCCGAAGGATTTGGCCGCCGCCAGCACCCTCTCATCGTCCGTTGCTATTATCACCTTTTCCACCAGCTTCGCGGCGCACGCCCGCTCATATGTATGCTGAATCAGGAATTTGCCCGTATCTTTGGCGAGAACCTTAGCTATGAATCTTGTCGAACCGTACCGAGCCGGTATGCAAGCTACAACTCTCACGCTGCCCCAGACCTTCAAACTGCAAAAATTCCTGAACCGGGCGAGAAAAACAAATCAGGGAATTCCACACGCCGCCGTGCCGTTGGCGACCAGGAAATTCCAACGGGCTTGTATCTTAGAGGTAATCTGCAGGCCTGTCAACACTACAAAGAAGATTCTCCAAAAAAACTACGAAGATTTCTAAATTTCCTGTATATTGACGTTCATATTCGAGTGGAAAACTCCGGGCAAAGGACGCTGAGATGCAAATTGGCGATAAACACATCGGCCGTGTGGATTGGAACATAAATGCAAGGGACCTCCTCGATCCCTCCGTATTCAGCCTCCTCGCCTCGAACGCCGCCCTGATTATCTGGGCGGTCGTCCAGCGCTGGCCTCTGCCCTTTGTTGTATGCGTTTACTGGGCACAGAGCGTAATCATCGGCATCTTCTGGTTCTTTACAATCCTGACTTACGGAAGAGTCTATAAGCTTTCCGCAGACGGTTACGAAGAGCGTTCGGCGCTGGAACGAACGGACATAGCGCTGGCAGCCATTATCTTTGCCCTTCACTATGGGGGGCTACATGCAGCTTATCTCTTTGGGATGCTGAAGCCTCTTATCCTTGCGATGATGGAGCGTATCAGCGAGGGAGGCGACGTCGAGATCAACATTGTTCATGTTCCTGTGTGGGCTCTGCTCATTTTCACGGGCATCTTCTTTGTCGAAAGGCTTTTCACGTTTATACGCGAGCGGAATGAATACGCCCAAAAGGACGCCAATCTGGCTAAGCTGAATCTATTTCCTTACGCCCGCATAATCCCGATGCACGTGTCGATTCTGCTCGGCGCATCATTTGTAAGAGGTGGCACCACATCGCAGTCCGGCCTGGTCCTCTTCCTCCTCCTGAAGACCGCCGCCGATGTCTTCATGCACATCGTTCAGAAGAAGGGCTTTTCCGACGTTGAAGGCGGCCGAATCGATGATTCCGGACCGAGAATCCTGCGCATTGCCGGCGGTCCGGTCCTCCTGATGCCCAGCGGGGAAAGAATCTCCCTCGCCGACAAGCCCCAAATCGAGCAGAAGCTCCGCGGTATTGCCCGATTCCCAAAAGATATACGCCTCAAGGTATGCCAAAGCCTGCTCGGAATCAAGGACACGCCGCAGGAGCAGCCGGCTGTGGAGGAAATAGCCTGCCGATGCCGCAACACGGACTTCATAGACGCCGAATCTGCCGCGAAATATGCCGACGGCCACCTCAATTGGCTCGAAACAGCCGAGGACGGCCTGATCTCTCGATACATCTGCCCCCAGACCCGGAAGACTTGGGTAATGGTTGCGGGGGCCTTGAAGGCCGAGCAGCCCAAATCGGATGAAACGCTCTGCCGCTGCGCCCAAATCGACCATCTGGACGGCCCCCAGGCCCAGCGCTACGCAAAGGACCACCTCAAGGCCGTCGAAACCGACGGCGGCTGGCAAACCACCTATATCTGCCCATACACCGAAAAACGCTGGCTCTTAGATTACACAAAGATGGCCGACCATGACCAAGCCCAATACGCCCGCCTCCGCCCACTCCCGCCAAAGACCGAGCAACACTAATACCCGTCCCGCCTGCCGAGGCCAAGCCCCGCGACGGCCCAAACGCCGGCACCACAGCCAACCCCCGAAATCGCCGCCAAAACCGCCCTTTGACAAGTGAATAGAGAAATCCCGGCTCTATTTGAGCATTTTTCCCTTGACATTCCCGGCGTGTCTGCTATAGTAATTTGTAGTCATGGAGGAATTGTGAGAAGGAGGAACTTCCCACTCTAAAGCACGGCTGCTCCCAAAAAACATGTATGCATCGGCGCTGGAGGAGTGGTTATGAAGAAAAGGGCCATCTTACTGACATTAGCGGCATTGTTTCTTCCGGCAAGCCCCTGGTCGCTAACGGCACCAGCTATGGCGGGACTAAACTGGATCATCCAAACAGTGGATTCCAAAGGCGATGTGGGCTGGGAGACGTCCCTTGCCCTTGACTCCGCCGGCAATCCGCGTATCAGCTTCCTACATTTGGATTTTGCGGACCTTAAATATGCGGCTTATGACGGCTCGTCCTGGGACATTCAAACGGTCGATTCAGAATCCGAAGCAGGATTCGGGCCATCCCTTGCCCTTAATGCCCGCGGCAATTCGTGCATCAGCTACTGGAGAGCCCCGGCTCTTATGTATGCGGCGCGTGACGTTTCGACCTGGGATATCCAGGTCGTCGATTCCTGCACGTATCTAGGCGAGTACACGTCTCTTGCCCTTGATGCAGCGGGCAATCCACACATTGGATACTACGATGTGGCTAAAATGGATCTGAAATATGCTGCGTTCGACGGGTCGGCCTGGCACATCCAGACAGTGGATCACCAGGGAAGCGTGAATATGGTCGTATCCCTTGCTCTTGATAAAAGTGACAATCCCCATATAGCCTACTTGGATGAGAGCAACGCAGATCTGAAGTACGCCGTGTTTAGCGGCTCGACCTGGGACATCCAGACCGTCGATTCAGAGGGGCCTTTCGGCTGGGGCCTATCGCTTGCCCTTGATGCCGCAGGCAATCCACACATTAGCTACTGTCAAGGCCGCGGCGGTGTGAAGTACGCCGCGTTTAACGCCTCGACATGGTCAATCCAGACGGTCGATCCACATGGGAACTGCGAAGTATCCCTTGCTCTTGATGCCGCAGGTAATCCACACATAAGCTACTACGATCCCCACGACACCGGCCTGAATTACGCGGCGTTTGACGGCTCGGCCTGGCACGTCGAGACGGTCGATTGCGAAGGGGATGTGGGCTCGTGGACATCGCTCGCAATTGATGCCGCCGGCAATCCACACATCAGCTACTATGACAACACCAACGGGGACCTAAAGTACGCGTTTGTCCCTGAACCGGGCACGGTTTTGCTGCTTGGGCTTGGCGGTTTGGGGCTGGTCAGGAGGCGGCGGGGCGGAAATTGATTATTTACGATT
>JAFGTU010000473.1 GCA_016933985.1 Sedimentisphaerales bacterium
ATGAAACGCCCGAAATGACCGCCGCCCAGCAGTATGATATTCGGCGTTCCAACCGCGCAGCAGATATGCGCCAGCCCCGTCTCGGCACCGAGCGCCAGTCGGCAGCGTTTCAGTACGGCCGCGGATTCCAGAATACTCGTTTGACCGCTCAGGTTCACAGCTCGGACTCCGGCCGCATCCAGATTCCTCTGATTGATCGCCTCCTCCCCGCCCGTTCCTAATGCCACTATCTCCAGACGATTCGCCCTGCAGAATTCGGCCAGCGCCTCTCCATACCTCTCATACACCCGGCAGTCATATTGAGCGCCGGCAAAAAGGGCTATAGTCCGGGCCGGGGCCAGCCGGTTGTCTCGAAAGATTCGCTCGGCAAACTCCTCGTCGCTCGGCCTGGTCCAAATCGTCGGCTGCAGGCCGGTTGCCTCAATGCCCAACCCTTTCAGAAAATCCTCGTGACGCTCAAGCTCGGTCTTATGCTCTCCCCCGCTTGCCAGCAATTTTGTGTAGAGCCGATTGTTTGCATCTCTGGTATCGCGTGGAATATTGCACAGGTTGCCTTCGAGCGCAACGCTCCGCTTTGCCCCGCATTTCAATGCAAACCAATCCGTCAGGGCTTCACGCGAATACACCGAATTAACAGACAGATCTGCTTTCAAAGCCCGCAACCTTTTGATAATCTCTTCTCTGTAATACTCGTCCTCCAGGGCTTGTTTCTTGTTGAAGGCTACAATTTCATCGATATCGGGACATGCCTCGTATAATTCGGCGATATGCTCCTGACATACTACGGTTATCTTGGCGTCATTATACTTTTCGCGGATATGCGGCAGCATCGACGCCGAGAGCACCGCATCGCCTATCGAATCCGTCCGCACCCATAAGATATTCTTTACCTTCGCGCCACAGCTGATATCTGTTGCTATAGGCAATTCGCCGCCTACGACAGGTTCATTGCAGCCTGTTTTGCTATGCGACGCCTCAACGCCCCTTTCCTGCAAAAGCTCGGCCGGATCAATCTTTTTTAGAAACACGGCGCACCCGTTATCCTGCTCGCTGTTGATCAAAACTTGAAAGAACGGATACTTTTCGACAAGCCTGTCAACAAGCCCGTTGAGAAACAAATGGTCCGGGTGGATAATATCGTCAAAAACTATCGCGCCTTCGTCGCCAAGCAATTCAACAGCGTCCTGCAGATCCTCCCACGCCCCAGCCTCTGAATGATCCCCATCTACAGTGATCAATGAAAACCTTCTCCCGGAAGCTATCAAATCTTTTAGCACCGAATGGCTGTCTCCTTTGATAAGTTCTATTTCGAACCGCTTGCCCGTTGCAGTCTTATACCTGCTGATCTGGCCTGCCGTGTACTCCATCGAATTATAAAGCCCGGAGTAGTTCGCCGACCACATGTCAACCCCTACAACCTCTTTAACATCGCAATTGTGCACAAGAGGGATGAGAGAGCCGCCCGTGCGCACGCCGACTTCCAGATAATTCTGAGGCCTTAACCTGTCGGCTAAAAAGGCCAGCGCCACATGGATATTCCAGAACGACCTGCCTTGCTCCATATTCTCAGTCATCACTCTTCTTCTGCTTTGAAGAGGAGCGTCTATTTTGATATATCTCCAGGCATCCAACACCTTCTTTTGATAGTCGGTCTTGCCAATTACGGACAAAGAATGCCCCTCAGGCCAATATTCTTTTCGTCCAGGCTCCTTCCCGAAATCTTTCATCACTTCCGGGTGCGTTCCGTTGAATAATTGCGTGCGGGAGTTTATGTCACCCGTCCAGATGGGATATTCCGAATCAATTTCCTGCCGGTTCTCAGGCGTCCACTTCAGAAAACACTCCTCGTACCATTTTCCGAGGTCGAGCTTCCAATGCCTGTCCCAGCCGTATCGGCGGTACAGCTCAACTTTCTGCTTCACCTGCCCATCCAGCACGTAGCCGTAGTGGTAGAGAACGATACCCATTTCCCTCGTCGCTGTCCCATCCAATGGATTCATCTGTTCCGTAGTCCTGTCATGGCCCGGCCAGACCATCGTGGGCGGCCGATGAGTAGTAAACACTGCTCCAGGAACATATTTGAACAGTCTTCTGCAGTGGAACTCGCCTTCAAAAAACCTGGAGGAAACGAAGATATAGTCAAGTCCCTTCCAAAAATTATCCGGTATGAAATTGACCTGCGTAATTGACGGATCGCTTCTCAGGATTCTCTTTATCTTCTCGATGTCCTCCTTCTTATAGACTTCATCCGAATCTATCAGCCAGACGTAATTGCCCGTAACATGCTTGAGCGCCTCGTTCTGCATCTCGCACTTTTCCGGCCATCTTCCACGGATCAGCTTGATCTTATTCTGCGGGTCCGGGAAGGATTCAATGAATTCAGCCGACCCGTCTGTGCTGCCGCCGGCCGAATTCGCCGCGAACATACAATTCTCAACGGCGCCTTCGACAATGATTATCTCGTGAGCAAAGTCATAAACGGATTTCAGGCTGTACTCGATAAACGGCATCCCGTTGAGCACGATCATTATGAACGAGAACCGAGATGTCCCCTGCTCGGCGTTCGACAAATCGATTTGAGCCTCTATAGGGCTAAATGCCCTACCGTCAGATATCCTGTCGATATTCAACTTTGCACCTCTTTGGACTCGTCTGAGCAAATCATATACTGTTCACCATTTTCAGCCGGTATTCGTTCGCGGCCTGGTCTATTCGATCGAGCAGTTCTGCGGCGCCACGGTTTTCCGGCTGGATGGACAACTCTATCCTGCAGGCCCTCTTAGCTGAGGCCATGTCTCCCGACCGAGCGTAGGCCGCCGCCAATGCGTAATAGACATTGGGCAACATCGCACAATTCATCGCCGCCCGTTCGAGATGTTCGACGGCCTGTGAATTATCGCCGTCATTTAGGTATTGAAGACCCTTCCTGAAAAGTCCCTCGGCGGCCGCCCTGTCTTCCGCCTCCAGAGAACCCAAAAGCAGCTTCGCTGCGTTCCTCGCCGAGCCTGACACCAGCTCCATCCTGGCAGCAAACAGCAATTTAACGCGGAAGTCGGCATTTATCTGCCGCCTAATCGCCTCGCACTGCTTTTTGACGGCATCAGGCGCCTGTTGATACGCACTTTCAATACATTTTAGAGCCGCTGAGAGGTTATCGTCTTTTAGAAATTCGCTTATGGGCCGCAATGTAATCCCGGCAGCCGTCAGCTCCCAGGTTGCATGGGACGTAAAGGCCAGAAACCTGTCGTTGCCTGCCAGCTCGATATTTCGCTGCTGTTCAATCCTGAAACTCGCCGATCTCTTGCCGCCGGCTATGTGCGAAAAATCATGGTTCTGATGGACAATCGTAACCGCACCGCTGGCATCAATGACGGGCCTTCCCGCCAACAAAGGCTCTCGAGCAAGCCAGTTGTCCCATACATTCCGCCCCAGAGCCATCGGCGGAATCTCAGGCCACAAACCCTTCTTGAAGGCAAAATAGTCTATTCCCGTCGGAGCGTGATGGGTTCCCTCTCCTTTGACCCGCTCGGTCAACCTCTGCCGCCAGGTTGCTTCGCCAAAATCAATCTCCTGCGAAATATCAATATCCCACCGCCGACCGATCATTAGGAACTGATTGAATCTCCGAGCGGAACTTTCAATCGCCTCGGCGAAATCATCCATCAGTATTATATCGGCGTTGACATATACGCATATTTCGTTCGATGCGGCCGCCTGCGCCGTTGAAAACAGGGCGTTGAGCAGGGGCGTGCCGAACTCATTGCACCTCACGCCGGGAATATGCCTCAGGCCGTTTATACGCGAGAATTCCGCTACGCCGGGATCGTTTCCCAAGAGGATAATTTCAGGGCGACGCCGCAACTGCATCCAGCTTCCTATCGCATTTCTCTGGATCGTCGCAAAGACGCCCCTGAATGCCTTCGGCATCGCAAAAACGGTAATAGCTTGGCTTTGGGCTTCCAGCGGCAACGCTTGTTCTGACCCGTGCCGCTCTTTCGGAAATAATTCCACAGAATCGCCGGGCTTGACCGGGATATTCGCTGCTCCTTCCTTATGCTCTAATGGCTCAACCGGTTTTCCTATGTGCCAGATATTCGGTCGCAGTTCACTAATCTCGCTATCTGCAAGCCCCCAGTTGGCCGGAGTTGTGTAGGGCAAAGGCTTATTCCATTCCATTGCCCCTTTATGGTTGTTGACTTTGTTATTTAGGGTGTTTTTGAAAGTCAACGGATGATCTTCCTTAAAAACACTCCCTATGAATCTGAAACACGATAAATCTTTTACGCCACTCTTGATTTCCCAATTCAACAGGAATCTGCCATCCACGTGAACATCCGAAAAGGTGATGCTCTCATCGTAGCCGAACCCAACTGATTCCTTGTTGTAAAGAACAAAATCTCCGGCTGCCTCGGTAAAATGCGCTCCACCCTGTGAAGCGTGAACGCGTACGGTTCGCCGAAACATCTCGCTGAAAGGCGCCGATGAAATGCCGGGTTCAACGTCCCTTCTCTCCGCCCGATAGATAACGCCCGGGTCCAGTTGTTCGCCGCCAATATAGTCCAGCGCCTCAGGTCCAAACACACAGTCGGCATTGGTAATCAAAAGCCAGTGATTGGCTGCTCTTCTGATTCCAACGTTCTTGGCGAAGAACTGCATGAATGACATATTCGGATTAGTGCAAATTTCCCTATGCACCAACGGCGAGACAACGCAGCATTTGAAACCTAACGGCGCAAGAGTATAGGACAGATAATCCTCGTTCAATGGATTCCATTCGACGAATATCCATTCCACTTCAATTCCGCGGCAATAGAATTCCATTGAATTGCGTTTCCACGCAGCCAGCAGCTTGTCCTTAAAACAACCTCCGTAAGAATCATTTCTACCGGAAAAAATAACGGATATCCTCTTGAGAACTGCGGATGATGGCATCTTGAGCATAACGGGCCTGCTACTTGACCGGTCTATCGGATGTGCGAGGTTTGCTCGTTTCCTGTCTCTCTTCATCCGGAGACCTTTCCTAAGCACCTCCACCGGTTTGTTCCAAAAATGTTCTCGTAGTGCTTTATCCTGGAATTGGCGTATCTGTTCCTGCAGGCCGGGGGCGGATTCGATCGACTTCACCTTCGCCAGGGCGTCATCGTAATTCATTGGCCGAACAAAGCAGGCGGGATGACATACCAACCGTGAGTAAATTTCGTTGGAATCGGAGATTACGATCAGACCCATGGATGCCGCTTCAATCGCCCCCTGCCCGATACCGCCGCGCCGGACAAGCAGAAAATACCTGCATCCCGCCATCTCCGCAAGGTGCTCACTCGTCTTCTTGGTCAATTTTCTTCCAACGCATTCATAGGAATTGGCAAAATCCCACGGACGTGGATATTTGACGGGTAAACCACATTTCTTTTCGTACTCCGCCGCCGCATCTTCAATATTCTCAAGACGATCTCGAATCATATGAGAATCGAGAAAAACGACCGGCTTGCGAGCAGGACTCAACAATTCCCTCATAATGTCGGGATTTGAAGTGTAGGGAAAGGCTATGGACTGTGGAAGATTCTTCAACTCACTTGGCGAAGAGAGATGGTGATTTAGAAACAGATCATAAGCCCCATCGGGCTTCTGAGCCGATTTCGCAAATGATGGCAGAGTATGCTCCTGCTCAAAGTAACACCATAGAATATCCGGGTACTGCCTGATGATATCGTCTGGGATGATCTGGTCGGCGGAAAGAACTACGTCGTACTCATGCCAGGGAATATCCGACCAGGAAACTGCTTTATGAGATTTGTATAACGCCTCGATAGCCCGTGGCGCCCTGTCAATTAAATTTCTGTGCGTATCGGATATTGCCGCGCCGTCTTCCACCACCCAAACATCGCCCCTCAAACCCGCCAGCAGACTGAAGTTCTGGGATCTAAGGATGAATTTATCCAACAGCTCCCGGGCCGATGTAAATCTGACAGACTCCCAGGTGAACTCCGTAACATAGGACTGCTTGACAATACAAATCTTCATATTGCGTATCCTCAGTCTGCGTGCCCGGGCAATAATTCGCCGCAGTGATCACGGTGTGCGCGCAAAGGAAGGCCCCATAGATTAGTCTTCTTTTGAACCAGCGTTATTCCGGTGCAAAAGTGTTCTTGTTTGATGTTAGGCTTAATGCGATGCCCGGGAGGAGAGACAAATTGAAATACATCAAAGTCGTTTGTAAACCGTATCTCCCTCATCAGTTGTTGCAGTCCTGTAAACTGGGTCGTATCATGGAACGCAAAAGTATCGGACAGGCCAAGACAATTCCTCCAATCCCGCAAGGCCTGTTCATAGTCATGGGCTCCGTCAATAAAGACAAAATCAAACCATTCACCTCTGGCGGCTAACTGGGGCAAAAACACGTTGCTATCGGCTTCGACAAAAGTGATTCTCTCTTCGATGCCGTCAATTAAATGCAGATTCGATCTTCCTTTAGACTGGTCAATATCGACTGTGGTTACATGTGCCGGTTCTGATAAGAAACTCGCTGCCTTTGCCAGCACTACGGCGCCAACTCCGCTGTTGGTCCCAACTTCCAGCACTTTCTTAGGCCGCAGCATTGACAGAACGCCCGCCAGCAAAGCATAGTCTTCGAGAAAACAGCCCCATCCCCAATTAGCATTGGCTAAAAAACCAAAGTCCAGAGCTTGTTCAACTTCGCCATCCGACAGCTCTTTCGCTGCATGAGGCGATGACGGTACCACCATCATTTCAAATTCCTCCAGAGATAAGCAAGTGCAGTATTTGCCTGCGAAATTACCATAAAAGTGCGAGGTCTCATCTTTAATTATGAATTTGTTGTATGAATTTGCTAATTGACGCGTAACCATCACTGGCAAACGCCCGGCGGCCAATGACTAAATTGGACTCCTAAGCAATTGCCGAATGTAAAAGCTCTTGGGACGCCTCCGCCCCAATGCCCAAACCGGTATAACG
Source organism: Sedimentisphaerales bacterium (assembly GCA_016933985.1). GTDB lineage: Bacteria > Planctomycetota > Phycisphaerae > Sedimentisphaerales > Anaerobacaceae > JAFGCD01. Next base: position 6,973 of record JAFGTU010000473.1, read on the forward strand.
CAGACCATTAAAAGTCACCTTTTTAAGGGCTCTCCAGCTATCCAACAAAAGAGCGCCGTCTTTTACCAAACTCTCAATGCGCCTCCAGTCCAGCCGGCTATACTCCGGCCAATCCGTCATAAGCACCACCGCACCTGCATCTTTGGCACACGAGTACACATCCTGATCATACACAACGGATTCGCCAAGCACCTCCTTTGCACTGCGCAAAGCCAGCGGATCATGAACGGCTACCTTGTAGCCGGCGTCCCTTAGCTTCTCTGCCAGTATCACTGATTGCGACTCCTCGACAATGTGAGTTCCAGGCTTGTACGACAACCCCAGCAGCGCAACTTTGGCGCCGCCGTCGGCTTTTTGGCGAACAATTTCAAACAACCTGCCAACAACTGATTCGTTCACAGCCACCACCTGAGGCCCTAATCTCGCCTCGATACCGGCGCCCCTGGCAAATGCCTGAAACGCAACATTATCGCGAGGGAAACAGGGACCGCCAAATCCCAACCCGGCTTTAACACACTTGCCGCCAATTCGGCTGTCTTGGCCAATCGCTTCCGTTATCGCATCAACATCCGCACCGGGAACCTTCTCACAAATTGAAGCCAGCTCGTTGGCAAAACTGATCTTCATTGTCACAAAGCAATTCAGGCTCAGCTTGGCAATTTCCGCATTCACCAGCGACATTTTTGCGATATGAGGCTCATTTTCACACGAGCTTAAATAAAGCCGCTCGACCATCCCGCCCGAACGCTCATCCGATGCACCGATAAGCACCATATCGGGCCTAGCAAAATCCTCGATTACCGACCCTAAAGCTATGAACTCAGGGTTATAGACAAGCCCGAAATCCTCCCCGCAAACCTTCCCGCTCAGCTCCTCCAATAAGGGTATGAAGACGTTCTCTGATGAACCTGGCATAACAGTCGAAACAACATCCACCACATGAAAGCCATCTTTGGACGCAAGGGCCGGCCCGATCCCGCGCAAGACGGCCTCAACATACTCGTTTGAAAATCGCCCGTCCGCGCCGCTTGGCGTAGGGACAATTATCAGCGTTATGTCCGAACGATGCACGGCCTCGGCCAAATCCATCGTCACCGAGAATCTATCCCACGCAGTCTCCAACAGCATCTCTAAGCCTGTTTCCCTGATAGGACATCGCTTCTGCTCGAGTTCACCGACACGGTGCGCATTTTTATCGAAGCCGATAACCTTATGTCCTTTGGAGGCAAAATACGCCGCCGTACACAGACCCAGCTTACCTAATCCGACTACCGACAGCTCCATTTCCAACCTTCTTGCACATAGCGTCAAATAAACTTGTATGTCATACTGTCATTTAGAATCACCTGCTCGTATATTTCATTGTGCGGCTGATACGTGCATCTCGGACACTCGCTCTGAACGACAATACCGTCGTGAATCGCCCAATGCTCGCTGCCGCCCCACAATTCTTGAATCAGCTCGACATTTTCGATATTCCTGGCCAATTCGAGCTTCTGATCCCCTCGCCTGTCGCAGCAAAGGCCTACCGTAAAGGAATCCTTCGGCGCGTCTTGCCCCACCGGCGGCTCGATAACAGCCGTCATAAAGATCGAATGACACCGGTTGAAATAGTTCGCGCTGCAGAACTGCGAATTGAATTTATGTGTAACTCCATAAACCCCGAAGCTTTCGTCGTCAAGCTGCAGCGCTTCGGAAACCTGCTGCTCAAACAGCAGCATATCCTCCCTGGAAAAAGTGATTTCCTTCTCCGTATTCAGCTTGTCCCACGTGGTCCCGGCGGGCCGAAAATGAATATTCTTGCATCCCAGCCGCTTCGCCAGCTTCGCAGCCTCATAGACTTCGGAGATATTGTCTTTATACAGAAGATATTTGAAACTGACACCGTAAGCTGGATGCTTCCAGCCCAGCCGGTTATTGTGCATCCTGGCGTAATCGACCAGGATCGCAACATTAGCAACAACCCGGTCAAACAGATCGCACCCTGCCGGCAGGCCCTTCAACTTGTTGTACGTCTGCTTTGTCGCCGCATCGACGGATACCCCGACCCACACCGCCTCGGACAAAGAGTCTATAAACCGATCTATCATTGTCCCGTTGGTGACTATCCCCACGTCCACGCCGTTGGCGACTACCCTGTCGATGAAGCCACCCGTAGCGTCATTGAGCAGGGGCTCGCCGCCGCCTGCTATGCATATCGCCTGCACTCCAACATCCCCGCAACCCGTGCCCTCGCCCCAGCGAGGAAGAAAATCGGCAACTTCTTTCAGAGCCTTGCCCGACAACGACCCGCCCCGCTCTTTGCGCACGAATTCAGCATTGCACCACACACAATTCAAATTGCACAGATTCGTCGGATCAACGGTAATCAGCACGGGCGGAGGAATGGCTCTGCCCCGCTTGATCTTTTTCCACCTTTCGACCTGGGCGAGCAGTTTGTAGCTGTTGAACGGATTCCACCTCTTACTCGGATTCCACTCTCGACATTCTCGTTTGCTACTCTGCGAAGCACGAGTGGGTCTTTGACGCGTCTGGCTTGGCGGCGCGGCGAACAAACCGCAAGCCCCCAGGTTCACCCTGGGGGTCAAGTCCGCCGAGAAACATGAAGAATCCCGAACATGGAGTTGGGGGCTTGCCGTGACCCCCGGCCCCGCATCATCCTGCAACGCCGTTTTTCGCACTACGAACATTCTTTCACTTCCTTGCGGTTTGAATACTATCGCGATATACCCTTATCGTTCTTCTGCCTTTGCGAATACGGTCTAATTCTTTGCCGGCATGGTCTCTCTGATCGCTAAGGGTTAGCCGCAAATTCTCGTACATATCGGCCAGTTGTCTTCGATGCGGGGCAAATTCGTCCGATCCAAGAATGCCCGACCGTGACAGTTCTTCAATAAGACCGCCGGTCCGATCGCACAAAGCCTGGACCCGGCGGAGCTTGCCCTGTCGAGCCAGGTCGTTCTGCTCGTTAAGCAGTCTGTGCAGTTCTTTCAATAGCTGGTTTTGTTTATCGGTGCGCATGCGCCCTATCCTTCGGCCCCGCCGAAGGCAGGCCCGGCCAGACCGTGTTCGACCTCTTCGAGCAAATCCCCAGCATCAACATTTTCCGGATTCAGCGTCAAGACGTCCCTCAGCAGCGTCCCGGCATCGGCCAACCGCCCTTCCTTTACATAAAGAGCCGCAAGAGAGAACTTCACGGAACCGTCCCCGGGGTGCATATCAAGATACAATTCAAGATAATGGATGACCTCTGCAAATGAGCCCATCTTGCAGGAGGTCTGAAATAGCCCTAATAGCGCGGTCAAATTATCCGTATCAAGCTCCAGGCACCGGAGGTACATATCAAAAGCCTGCCTGTAATCGGCCCTTTCCTGGGCGACCATAGCCAGGCCAGCGTACCCCTTCGAACAAGACGAATCGAGCCGGCACGCCACCCGAAATGCTATCTCGGCATCATCCAAAAGCCCCTGCTGCATTGCAATCACGCCAAGCCCAACGTAAGGATCCGCCTCGTCCGGGCCCAGCGAGGCCGCCTTCTCGTAGCACCTCCGGGCCTGCTCGCAACTGCCTACCGACGCATAACAGTCGCCCAGCTCCCGAAGGACTTCGTAACGCTGAGTCGTATTCTCCGGCTCGGAAATATTGCTGTGTATCATGTCCATACCAATTCTTTTCCTTCGAGTATCCGCTCGGCTTCTTCAAGCAGCACTATCGCCTCACGAAATTCATTCTTCAGTCTTTTCAGCCTTGCCCCCAGCAGCAGGCTGTCCACCGTTGGTCTCTTATCATTGACCTGCCGGGCCAATGCGCCGGCCTTACCAAATTCGCCAGCTTTGAAATAGGCCTCGGCCGCACGCTGTTTCATCCACAGCTCGTTGCCGTATCGCCCGGCGATACGCTCCAATATTCGCCCGGCCCGCAGCCAGTCGCCGTCCTTACCCGCTGAAACGCTTTGACACAGCAACTGGTCGAACTGAAACGGAATCTCATCCGGCTGCACACGTCTGACCTTAATGCCCGCAGCATTGAGAGAATCACGCACCGAAATACCTGGAAATCTCCCCCGAGCATCCCGAAGGTTATCCGTCTCCGATACGACCGCCCAAAGCTCGTCCGTCGAATCCTCAAGCTCAAGAGCTTCCCGTCGCAGCGGACTTTCAATCAGGCTATAGAGTGAATCCTCAAGCCAGAATTCCCGCATCGGCAGCCCATTCGGCACCACCGCTGTATATTCACCCCCGCATTTCGTCAATGCGGCGTTCACGCGCTCAGCCGGCGATGCCCCCGCTTCCACCGGTACGGTTACAATATTCGGCATGCCAACATCCAGCCTCGCCAAATCAGCCTGCGGCAGAGGCAGATAGACTTCGTATGGATAGAACGTATGCCGCCACATAGATGCCAGCGTCCCGCCCACCTGCTGATTCAATTGCTCCGTCAAAAGAATGATCGATACGTCTTTAATCTTGGGCCAGGGCTTGGGCGGCCTCGTCGTCCGTATCGTCAGGACGTTGCGCAGGTAAGCGTTTGCATCCTTGCGACGCTGCACTGACACCCTGTCCGACTCGCCCACGGGACTGTAATATTCACCCGTCACTTCGTTGACGTGATAGAAATCCGTGAAAAAGCATAGCTTGCGTGTCAAATCCCAGTCGATCAGGACATTAAGTTCCTCGTTGTGGCGTCCGATTTTCTCGACCAGCTCACGCCGGTGCATCAGGCTTACGTGAAGCGCGTGATTGAAATAAAGCATGACGAATCGGTCAAAGTCCCTGCTGACCTCCACCACCTTGCTAAGAACTTCCCGCGTGCCATCGTGCCTGATTCTGCAGTAGGTCCTATAAAGGTCGCTGTACGCAACGCCGCAATCCGTCTCGTCTTCAAGGGCATTGACGAGCGTGCCGACATGATGGCGATAGTATAAATCGTCGTTGCCAAGATAGCAGATGTATTTCCCGGCCGCGCGGGCCAAACCCTCGTTAAGCGTGAACGCTATACCCCGATTCTCGTCCCTGTTGATGAAAACCACCCTGGAATCATTGCACTGCCGAATAACGTCGTCAATGCGATCTCCGCCGTCTCTTATCACGAGAATCTCGATATTGCTGTAATCCTGACGAACCGCACTGCCCAGGGCCTCGCGCAGATATTCCGCCCGGTTGTAGGTCGGTATAAGCACGCTCACCAGCGGACCTGATTTCACCCCAAGATTCTCATCTGACATAGTAAAAAGCCTGTAATCTCAATTGCCTAAACCGACCGAAATGCAATAGACTCGATTCTCGCAACTTTAGTCACTTTAGCTCACCTTAGACACTTCAGCTCACTCTCAACTCCATCCTCGGAGTTGATCCGAGCCTCCAGGCCCACAAAAATACCGTTTATTCTGTTAAGCTGACGTTCCTGCGAATAATTCTCTTCGACGAAT
>JAFGTU010000474.1 GCA_016933985.1 Sedimentisphaerales bacterium
CGGCAACGCGTTCGATCATTCGCGTTTCGGCTCCCGGTCGCGACGGCCCGCCGGCCGCGCGGCAGGTAGGAACGTCACGGCTCGAAACAGGCCGGATAGCGCCGGACCTTGCCCTTGCGCTTCTGGTAGCCGCAGGCCAGCTCCATGAAGATGTCCAGGTCGCGCTCCATGTTCGAGCTGGTCGCGTCGAAGTAGAAGTTCCGGATCGGGATATCGTCGTGGTCGGCGGCGACGGCGTGGTAGACGGCCTCCGAGACGATCCCGTTCATGCAACTGAACGGGCTGATGTCGATGATGCCGTCGGCGCCGCGGTGGTAGAGGTAGATGCCCTTGCCGACCGACAGGACCATCTCGCCGAGCGCGCCGTCGGCGGGCAGGTAGGGCCAGCCCGGTTCGAGCACGTCGGCGTAGACGTCGTGGGGCTCTTCATAGCCCACGAAATCTTCAGCGAACGGCTCCAACAGCAAATGTTCATCGCGGCGCTGGACGGCGTTCTTGATTACCGCGCCCAGCATCTCGCGCGAAAATTTCCTGCCGTTGCGTTTGAGCGTGGACTTCTGCGACCAATTCGTGTACCAGACCCACTCGGCGATGTCGGACAGCCAGACTTCCCCGCCGTGCTGCTCGATCTTGCGGACGGCGTCCTTGTTGGAGAACGTGTTGAGCCGGCAGAATATCTCGCCGACCACGCCGATGAGAGGCTTGCCCTTGCGGTAGTCGGCGGGCACAGCCCGGAACATATCCCTGCATTGGACCGTCGCCGCCTTCAGCGCCGCCCAGCGCCGCGCCGCGGAAAGTTCAGGATCTTCCAGGATTTTTTCGAGCAGCTCGATGCTGTTTTCGAATGCCTCGTCAGCCGCACCGGCGCGAGTTTCGTAGGGGCGCGTCTTGAGAAGCATCTTCCTGACTAGGTCTGCGGCGACAAGCCCGCGCCACATCGTGCGTACCAGGTTTGGCGCGTGATCGCTCACGCCGTCGTAGCCGTTTCTGCTGGTGGGGGAGATCACCGGGATGTCGCCGTAACCGAGCTCTTCCAGCACCTGCTTCAGGTAGGGGCTGTACTGGCCGAAGCGGCATGGGCCATCGGCGGTAGGCATGAAGAAGGCAGTCCGGTCCGGGTCGAAATCGTCGCTGTGTACGATCCGCAGAAAATCACCGAGTGTAACCTTTGCTGGATAGCATTCCTCGCCGCTGCTATACAGGCCTCCCAGCTCGAGTGTTTTTTCGTCGGACGGCCAGGTGACCGCCGCATCGATGCCGGCCGAGCGGAAGACTGCAGCCGCCAGCCTGCCGGCGATGTAGCTCATCCGCGGAATCCAGAGCGTCCGCCCAGCCAACCGGTTTCCGACCCTTTGCGACATGTTCTCTCCGCGTGTGTGTAACTTTAGCCTAACGGGCCGCTAATGTACCTGAAAAGCACGCCTTTCCCAACCATTTTAGACCCGCAGGCTGCAACAAAACCGCCTTCCGGCAGGATGATGGGATCGGTGGTAACCGACTGTGAAACTCACCCCTAAGCCAGCGGGGGGACATCAGGAGGAGGAAAGTCACGCAGACAATAGATTGTGAAGTTCAAAGCTCTTTGTATCAGAGCTGCCTAATTCCGTGTCACCGCGAACGCCCTAATCGGAATACGACGAGTCTGCTTCTGGAGGCAATGATAGCGAAAGATTCTCGGCGCCTTGATAAGATATCAATTGCTTGTCGGGAGTCTGAAGGTAAGCCGGCTCTTTATGAGACCGATTGGAAATTGCTTTTGCTGTATGGTTGCCCAGTTCATTCGCAACAAACTCGAGAATCTTTAGTTCTTGGGCCGAGAAATCGACATCCACAGACTTTGCGCTGGAACCGGGGTGGTATCGCGTACCTGTGAAGCCCTTAGGAAAACTAACTTCTTCGGATGAGAGCAAGTCCTCCGATTCCATCCAACTCAACAATCTGCCGTAATCTGCCAGAACGGGCCCCAGTTCTATTCTTCTGTATGCCGCCCCTGTTAACGATACGGTTCTGGACTTGAAGCTCAGGAAGTCTGCATAGAAGAGCAATTTGTTGATCACAGTCGTGTAAACGCCTCCCAATCGACCGCAGAACCATATGACTACAGCGGCAAAACGTTTGTCGTCAAACCGTCTGAAGCCTGTATTAATTGAGATCCCTGTAGGCATGTATGTACGGTCGATCTGCCTAAACTGCTCGATTCGTTGTTCCACAGAGCCTGCTTGCCCGGCCAGTGCTGACTCCGCTCGCTGCAATTGCCATGCGGAGAGGATGCCTTTTTTTCGTTGCAGCAGGTCACGGATAAATTGGGGGTTCTCGCAAGCGCGGATGGCGGCATCGTGTGCCTTGTCTTGAACTCCCCCCCGTTCATAGCGATTGATACTCGCCTCGCTCATCCCCAGTAACACGGCAAGTGACTTCTGGCTCAACTGATATCGCTTACGTATCCCCCGGATCTTCTCGGGAGTTAGTAAATCCTCTTGGTGGCGGTACTCAGCGTAAACTGCTTCGAGAATTTCCTGGTCGTTTGTATCGCTGCCAATGTTTTGGCCGCATGTCTCACAGACTTTAACCTGAATTGAGATGGAGATATTACGCCCGCGCACATCATAGGATTCTGTGCGTGCTTGCATACGCGTCTTTCGATACTCCTCGCAATTCGGACAGAATTCTTCACTGGTCATTGTCTATCCCCTTTGAGCGGGAATTTCATACGAAATTCCGCTGCATGGAACGACCAAACTAACGCATGATAGACTGTCTTGGCCTTGGGATCCTGACAAACACGGAGCTTCATATAAACCTCTGTTTTATTGACGGTTTTGCCGAATTCCCAGACTTCTTTCTTGTCGTCCACATCGTCCGGTTTGGGACCAGCTATGTAATCTTCCGGCGCCAAGCCCATGAGAATTTCAGTACGTTCATCGGGAGTAATATCAAGGTCAATCAGACCCTGTCGGTTTTTCTTCCTGTCCTTGAAAGTGCAATAGCCAAGTGTCATCGCCCCCTTGAAAAGCCTCAGAAAGTCCGCAACCTCCTGCCGCACTGCCATTCACTGTCTCCATCATCGGGAATAATACTATCATAAAATAGTATTTCATGCAAGTAAAAAGCGCATAATCTTCCACGATTGCCAGCTTCTTTGCAGATAACAAGTTTGAATCACAATAGTTACACTAGGTAAAGAGTTGCATCTGTACGTATGAAAATTCGGCATGCAATGCTGGAAATCTCGCTATGCAAGTATGGCGGCACACTACAAGAATTCCAACAGCGCAGCTTATTCATCGGCATCGGGTTCCCTACACGTCGTGAGTGTTGAGTGTTTCCCTGTGAGAAGCCAGCGGGGGGAATCGAACCCTCAACCACCGCTTTACAAAGCTGGACGTTACGCCTTCTAACGCTTTGACAACTTTACCACTTGCGCCCGCCTTCGACAAGGCGGTGCCGAAAACGGTGCCGTACCCACAGCAAGGCCAGCCGATTACCGCCATTACCGCCACCGCCGTTACCATCGACACCACCGGCTTGTCCCTCCTGGCCGACCTGCTTGCCGACCTTCCCGTCGCCGACCGCCGCGAAGTCATCGCCAGCCTGCCAG
>JAFGTU010000475.1 GCA_016933985.1 Sedimentisphaerales bacterium
AGGAACTTATCGACGGACAGATGAATGAAGCCCGTCTGGCCATCCCATTTCTCTCCCTCCTCGAGTTTATCCGACAGCGCATACACGACGTGAAGATTCGGATGCTTCTTACTCAGATTCTCGAATTGCTCGAGGTAGAAAATGTCGCGCGTGGTTCGACATCCGAAGAAGAGCCAGCACACGCGGTCCGGCCATTTCTCATAGAGCGTATATATTATGTTGCGCATCGGCGCCATCCCGCAGCCGCCGCCCACGCAAACGATTTCCACCGAGGGGTCTTCGTTGAGCCAGAACTCGCCGTAAGGTCCGGTGAAATTGACCGTGTCTCCCTGGTTCAAGTTGTGCAGATAGGTCGAGCAAATCCCGCCGGGAATCAGCCTGACAACAAGCTGCACAGTGTTTGGCTCGTGCACAGGCGAGCTGATCGAATACGCCCGGAAAACAGGTCCCTCCGGAGAAGGCGCCTGAACCTGAACATACTGCCCGGGGCGATGCACGATCTCGGCAGGATCCTCCAGATGCAGGCTTATTTCTTTTATGTCGTATGTCAGATCGACTGTGCTTTCGACCGTCGATGTGAACATCTTGACGTTCAACAGGTCCGCCGGTATTCGGACGTAAATATCCTCCCGAATCTTGACCTGACACGCCAGGCGTACGCCCGAGCGAATCTCTTTGCGGGTCAGGTAGGGCAGCTCGGTGGGCAGGACAGGCCCGCCGCCTGATGTCACTGTGATCTTGCAGAGTCCGCAGGTGCCTTTGCCGCCGCAGGCCGACGGTATGAAGATGTCATTTGCATAAAGGCTGCTGAGCAATGTCTGGCCGCCGGCCACCTCAAGCGGCTTCTCGCCGGCATTGATGTCGAGTTTGCAGATGCCGTAGTTTATCAGAAATCGCTCTGCGACCATGAGCATCGCTGCGAGCGCCACGGCCAGGCCGCTAAATGACAATACCGACAACAAGTAAATCATCGACTGCTCCTATTGGATCGATACCATCCCGGCAAATCCCATAAACGTCATGGCCATCACGCCGGTAATAAGCATTGCTATAGGCACTCCACGAAACGGCTCCGGAACATTGCTGTACCTCATCTTCTGCCTCAGCCCGGCCAGCAGAATAATCGCCAGGGCCCAGCCGATACCTGCGCCCAAACCAAAGCCGATTGACTGCATAAAACTGTATTCACGGATGATCATAAACAGCGATGCGCCGAGAATGGCGCAGTTGACCGTAATCAGGGGCAGAAATATCCCCAGTGCAAAATACAGCCTCGGGCTGAACCTCTCTACAAACATCTCCACCAATTGCACAAACGCCGCAATAACCGCGATGAACACAATGAACTGCAGATGCACAAGGCCGTATGGGGCCAGTACAAGATGATAAATCACATAATTCAGTATCGTTGTCGTAACCATAACGAAAGTCACCGCCGTGCCCAGGCCGAGCGACGTCCTTATCTGCCCGGAGCATACGATAAACGAGCACATCCCCAAGAAGTTCGTCAGCAGAATGTTGTTCGTGAATATTGCCGCGATGAATATCACCCATGCCGATGTTTCGCTCATTATTTCTTCTCCTGCGGCTCGGGGCCTTTAAGGGCGTTGAAAATGCCGATTACGATGCCAAGTGCAAAAAACGCCCCCGGCGCCAGGATCATCAACTGGTTGGGGGTGTACCATTGGCTGCTGAGCACCTGGTGTCCGAAGATTTCTCCCGTCCCCAAAAGCTCCCTAAAGAAGCCGATGATCGCCAGCACCACAGCGTAACCGATGCCGTTCGCCAGCCCGTCAACCATCGAAACAATGGGTGGATTCTGCAGGGCAAAGGCCTCGGCCCGGCCCATAACGATGCAGTTGGTGATTATCAAACCGACGTATGGGCCGAGCTGCTTTGACATATCCCAGTAAAAAGCTTTGAGAAATTGGTCAAAGAATATGACGAAAGTCGCTATTATAGCGACCTCGGCAATCATACGTATCCGGTGGGGCGTGCGCTTGCGCAGAAGCGAGACAATCAGGTTCGATCCTACGCACACAAAGATGAGCGCCGCACCCATAACAAGCGAGTTCTCAAGACGGCTGGTCACCGCCAGGGCCGAGCAAATGCCAAGAACCTGAATCGCCAGCGGATTGTTTCTCCATGCCCCGTCCTTCAGTGTCAGCAGGCCCTTGCCTCCACACAGCCCTGCAGGCTGACAGGTCACGCATGCTGACTGCTTATTCTCTGCCATTTGCGCTATTTCTCCTTAACAATGCTCTTTATCGCCTCGTTAAGCATTTGCTGGACCTTATTGCAGGTCATAGTCGCGCCGCTTATCCCATCGACGCGGTTCGGGGCGTCTTCCCCGGTGCCGATGATGATCCCCGGCTTGCCGTCGGCCCCGCGAATCGCCAGGTCGATAAACGTCTGCCGAAACCAGTCTTTGACAATCTCGCCGCCCAGACCGGGAGTCTCTTCCTGCTCATAGAACGTAATGCCGCGAATCTTTGTCAGGCCCGGGTCCATCGCCAGATACCCCTTGATCGGAGCCCACAGGCCGCGCCCTGCAAACCGAATCGCCACCGCTTCGGGCTTGGCGTTGGCGCCGCCGGGCGAATAGACGTAGGTCGTGACCTCGCCGCGTTTTATCTCCTGCACTTTCTCGTCACGCAAGATCAGCAGTTCCTTCGCCGGCGTCTTCTCCGGAATAGGCACGTTCAATGCGACAAGAATGTTTTTCGCCTCCTCGGCCTCGCGGTTGGCCTGCTGATAAGGAGCCGTAAAGCTTGCAGCGAATGTCAGCACCAACGCACAAACCGTGCCCAATGCTGCAGCGTAGATAAGAGTATATGCGCTACCCTTCACTTCTAAGCCTCCTGATGCGGACCTCAATTATTGCTTCATCGAGTATGGGAGCGATAATATTGCCTAACAGAATCGCGAACGTCACGCCCTCTACGTAGCCGGTGAAATTGCGTATCAGCACGGTCACTGTGCCGATTATCATTCCATAGATCCACTTGCCCGGATTTGTCGTCGGGCTTGTTACGGGATCTGTCGCCATAAAGAAGGCCCCGAACAGCAACCCGCCTGCGAAGAGGTGCCAGACCACCGGGCCGCATAAGCCATCTATTCCAACCTTTGTTGCCCCGCTCGCAATCAACGCCGCCGTAAGAATGATAAACGAACCGAGAATGCTCACAACCGTTCGCCAGTTCGCGACCCGCGTAAAGAGCAGGAACACGCCGCCAAGAATAATGAGGATCGCCGAAGTCTCCCCGGCGCTGCCCGAGATACTCCCTAACAACATGTGAGAGGTCGAAGCCATCACGCCGCCCTTGGCGGCCGACAGGGGAGTGGCGACCGTGACGGCGTCAACACCGGACCCCGACGGCAGCCACTTGAAGAGCAGGCAGCCGAGAAGATCACCGCTCGGCTCGATATAGCTCTGCGACATGGCCTTTGGATAGGCCAGCGCCAGGAAACACCGGCCTACAAGCGCCGGGTTGAACACGTTGCGTCCAGTCCCACCGAACAGCTCTTTGCCGATGAGTACGCCGAAAGCTACGCCAAGCCCCACCATCCAAAGCGGCAAATTCGGCGGCATGATTAGTGGAAATAGTATCCCGGTTACGAAAAATCCCTCATTAATCCCCTCCTTGCGCACTATCGCAAAGGCCGCTTCAACCGTCAGGCCTGCCGCATAAGACACAACGACCATAGCCAGAAAACGCCACCCGAAAAAGTACAAAGCCGCAAACGCGCATGGAACAACCGAGATGATTGCCATCGACATGAAACGCTTCAGATCCATCGGGTCTCGAACGTGAGGGGCCCCCAGCGTCCGCGTCGATGGGCTAAAAAGGAAATGCTCCAGCGCCTCAAAAATAGGCTTGAATGTCCGCAGCTTACCCCCTTCTTCAAAAGTCGGGCGAACTGCTTCAACGATCTTTAACAGCCACTTCACTCGCTTTTCTCCTCTGATTGTCTGCGTGCTTCTTCTTGTTTGCGTGCTTCTTCCTGACGCAACTGCTCTTGACGCATCTCTTCTTTTTCCTTCGCGATAAGGTCCTTGGCGTCTATGAGCTGTTTTCTCAGGTCTATCTTCGACGGGCAGACGTAGGAGCACAGGCCGCATTCGACGCAAAGGTCAACGCGGGCCTGGTCGGCTTCCTCGGTCAAATCCCGGTACAAATACTTGTGAATCAGGCTGGGCATAATCCCCGCCGGACAAACCTCATCGCAATACCCGCAGGACACGCAGGGCCGAGCCTCGCCTCGCAAACCCGAAGTAAACCGCTCGCGGAACGGTTTTCGCAGCGAGCTCAGGTAGCAAGGCACATAGCAGCTTCGATCCCAGCCCGGCCGCGCAAATCCAAGGAACTCGCGCTCCTGCAATTCCGGGATAACTGTCAGCCCCCGACACTCCGCATCGAGTCCCAGCGTGTCATCTCTGACGGCCTCTCCGGTTAGTGCACCCCCGTTAATCAGACGCGCGGCTGGCTCAAGCACATACTTATACCTGATGGCCTCCAGCGGGTAGCCAGGCACAGCTTTAATGTGAGTCGGACCCTGAACGCCCGTTCCGCCAATTGAGATTATCCGAACCGTGCATGGTTTGGTCATTGTTAACGCCCGGTCGGCTGCCAGGACTCCTTCTGTTCGGACTGCCCAGACAGGGCCTTTATTACGCTTCAGGCCAAGCCTGCGCGCAAGAATCCCAAAATCGTCATAAGGATATGTCAGCGGTATCTCCAGCATCTTCACCCACGCATAGCCTCGTATCTGATCGCGCACCAAATTCGCAAGGTTTGACTTTATATCGGGCATCACCAGATAAATCGGCTGATACTCTAACAGCGACTGCAACTGTTCCAAACCCCTCGTGAAATTCAACAGCCGTTTGTGGAGTTGCACGTCTCCTCTGACAACGAAAGGCTCCAGACTTACGGTCGAAACAATTATCGCCTGCGGCGTGCCGAGCGGGTCAGGCAGCCGCCCGCTATACGCGTCATAGAAGAACTGCCACGCGCCAAGTGTCAGCAGCTTGTACCGGTTGATGCCGGCCGCCCCCATCTCCTGCTCGATGTGCTCCATCTTTTCTTCGGCCATATCGGCACGCTCTTCGAGTAGCGCGACCTCTTCAAGCACAATATGCCCGTCTCTTGCCTTGAGGCGCACCCGCCCCGCCCGAGGCGCCAGCAGAGGCACGCCATAATTGTCGGTGTCCTTCGCCAATATATCCCCGCCGTTAACGCGCTGCCCCTCCTTTACGCTCAACTCATCGAAAGTGAAACGCCGGCTGCGCAACGGCAGATAAAGCACGTCAGACTCCGGCATCACCGAGATCCCGTGCTCGGGCTTCCCTTCCAACGGTATATTGTAACCACCTATAAGACGCATTTGGCTGCTTCTCTAAATCTCAATTCTCAAACATTACACGCACCATGCCCGGCGAAACGCCTTGCACCCCGCTCACTATGTAATCGCTCATACATCTATACTCAAAACGCAAGACACAAAACCTTAACGAGCATCAAAACGCGGTATCTTATAGTAACGCACCACATAATTCAAGAGCAACTTTAAGAATTTGCAGGGTTGGCGGCAAGGGCGTCCCACCCGCGATTTTGCGAAGATTTTGCATTCTAAAACCGGCCGACGGGCGTCTCTTGTGTACTTCGTTCCAATAGTGCTCATTGAACAACGCAGGGAATTTGCATAGACTCTCTGAGAATAAACAGTGTGATGAATAAAGATGCTCTGTGAAAGGACTGGAATACCATGCGAACGGAAATCAAAAACTTTGTAATTATTGGACTGGTAGCAGTGTTGTCTCTGGCCGAGCCAGGCTTCGCAAGGCAGAGGCAGACGACAAGACGCTCACAGCGGGTTCGGATGGAGCAGGTGCAGCTTGCCGGCCCGGACGGCAGGGTCAAGCTGACAATCCTGCCGAATGCCGAGCGTCTGACCTTCACGGTGGCATTGGGCGAGACGACGGTTCTCGATCCATCCACCATCGTCATGAACGTTGACGGCTACGACCTCTCCGCCGGCGTAGTCCTCGACCAGGTGGAGCGCTACCAGATAAACGAGACTTATCCCTGGCACGGCGTCCACAGCACGGCGG
>JAFGTU010000476.1 GCA_016933985.1 Sedimentisphaerales bacterium
GGCTCGAGCTTTCTATTTTCCCGCTTATGAGCAGCTCGCTGCGGCGAGGGCGGAGGCGGCCTGGTTCGCGACGGAGGGGATTGCGGTCGGCTCGACTGAGCGATGGGCGAGCGGGAACACCTGCTATTCGGCGGGGTGGGCGCTGGGGGAATTGAAATACTTCGACGGCGATGACGTTGAGACGGCTTATCTGACGGGTGCGCTTGAGCCGAACGATATTCTGCTTACGGACGGGGTGCCGGCTGAGATTCGGTTTGTAGCGGGCGTGATTACGCTGTCGCCATCGACGCCCAACTCGCACGTTGCTATTCTTACTCGGACATTCGGGGTTCCCTTTGTGCATTTGGCGGTGGGCGAGGATGCCGAGAAGGCACGGGAGCTGGTCGGGCGGATGGTGTTTTTATATGCCGACGAGGAGGACGTTCAACTGCTGGATATCGAAGGGGCCTTGACCGAAGATGAGATGGGCGAATTGCTTGCCTTCAAGGCGCCCGGGGAGCCGGCTATTTCCGCGATTGAGCCATACGGGGCTTACAGCGCCTCGACAGAGGGATTAGGACCTGCGGATATCAAATACTTCGGCGGGAAGGCGGCCAACTACGGGCTGCTGCGGTCGGCCATTCCGGGGAATTGCCCGGCGGCCGTGGCGTTCTCGTTCGATTTGTGGAACGAGTTTCTCGATCAGGAGCTGTTGAGCCATTTAACGCTGCGGGAAGAGATAAATCTTCGGCTGGCGGGCTACACTTATCCGCCTTCAAATATGACCTCCCTGAACGGCGCTCTCGACGATATTCGGGAGATGTTCAAGGATGACGACGTGACGAGGTTCACGAATGGCCAGCAGAGCGCCATTATCGGTATTTTGCAGGATGCTCAGTACGGGTTCGATGCCGATCGGAATATTCGTTTTCGCAGCTCTACGAATGTCGAGGACAGCAATCAGTTCAGCGGGGCCGGTCTTTACGACAGCTACAGCGGGTGCTTAGCGGACGATTTGGACGGCGACGCGCGCGGCCCGTGCATCTGCGATCCTACGGAGACAAAGGAGCGCGGGGTGTTCAGGGCGATTCGGAAGGTCTTTGCGAGCTTTTATAACGATAACGCGTTTCTCGAACGGCTTCGATACGACGTGAATGAAGCGGAGGTTGGGATGGGTCTTTTGGCTCACCATTCGTTTCCGGACGAGATCGAGCTTGCCAACGGGGTTGCGACCGTCGAGAAAGGGCAGTCCGGCTCGACGTGGGTGATCGAGCTTGTGACTCAGGCGGGCGCGGTTCCGGTTGCGAATCCTGAGGACGACGGGTCTATCGCGGAGGAGGTGGGCATTGTCTATGAATCGGCCTCGAGCATTGAGGCGGAATTGGTGCGGGCGTCGAACTTAGTGGTTCTTGGCGATACTGTTATGGAGTGGCGGGGAGACTATGAAGAGCTGTCGCGGCTGCTGGTTTTAGCTGCGGAGGAATTTGAGAGGGTAACGGGCAAGACGGGATTTGTGCTGGATTTCGAGTATAAGAAGGTCGCGCCGGGGGGCAATTTGGTTGTCAAGCAGATTCGGGAGATTCCTCGCGGGGGGATTGGGCCGGCGTTTTTGATCAATAAGCCGACGGAGTACTGCGTGTATCAGGGCCAGATGGACGGGGACGGGGGGGACGTCTTTGCGTATCATCGGCTCAAATCGCGGTGGCAGATTGAGACCAAGCCGATCTTCCTGCTTAAGACGGAGAATCTTATCGCCGGGAGCTTTTACGGCGAGGTTCGGCTCGAATATATAGATGCCGGGCGGATTCTCAGCATTACGGGCGGGCTGCCCTTATGGCCTTTTGCATCACATTCTTTCGGCGCGGAGCAGACGACGGATAGCTGGCGCTTGCATCATTTACAGAATCCGAGGTTGTATGAATTGGAGGCGTCGGGCGTGGCGACGGATTGGGCGGGGCGGGCCGGTCCGCTGTTTACGATTGAAGATTTCGGGCATCTTACTTTGCGGAGCGACTATGACGAGCCCGTTATGACGAGGCTGGGGCAGACGAGCAGAGAGGAGGTTTGGCTGTGTCCGTGTGCAGAGGCGATTCGGGGCAAGCCCTATCATCACGGGCTGTTGCAGAGCCGACGCTGCGAATCGGGCGGTGCGACGGTGCGGACGACTTTCTGCTGGCCCGACGATTGTGAGAGCCGGCCCGATTGGACATCGCCGCTGCTGAACTGGGTGGAGACGGTTATCGAAGGCTATACGAGCGAGCCGATTGTTCTGAGGGGGGAGTATTCGCAGACGTACTGCGCGAAGTACGGCAACGACGTGGAGGAGTTTCTGTTCGAGCCGCGGCTGGAGCCGGGGATTAGCCGGTCAATTCTGGATGAGCTGGTAGCGGCTGATATTCGGCTGATCTATATGACGAACTCAGGGACTATCGAGACCTACGGGTTCGAGGACGAGAGCCATCTGTCGGCTGATTCCGACGGCGATAAGGATGTCGATCTGTCGGACTACGCGCGTTTTGCGCGGCGGTGGCTGGAGATAGCGTGCGACGACTGCGGCGGGGCGGATCTTGACGGCGACGGAGAAGTAGGGCGAGGCGACATGCGGGAACTGGCGCAACAATGGCTTGTGGGGAATTATTGATTCAGCCAAGAATGGGCTGATTCGCCGCTTGGGATGTGTCCGGGCGGTTGACGAGGGGTATCAGGGCGGGGTATTTTTTGCGGGAAATTTTCAATTGCCTGTTGTCGGTGGGCAGGGGTATAATCTTAGTTTGCTTTGCGCGGGCCGGTTAATGCCGGTCCGGTGGGCGGGCGCTTAAGTGTTTTTGATGAAAGATGTTATGCATTATTAGCCCTCGATGACGGGGGAAAAGTGCAATAAAACGCCGGTTGCGAGCGTTCTTTCCAGTGAAGCGACCGGTCAATGGAAGGCTTCTGATTTTAGATTAAGGAGATTTTGAGATGGCACGAGCTGTAACACTATTTACGGGACAATGGGCAGATCTGCCCTTAGCGGAACTGGCGAAGAAGGCTGCTGCCTGGGGGTATGACGGGCTTGAACTGGCTTGCTGGGGCGACCACTTCGAGGTGGATAAGGCGCTGTCGGACGACGGGTACTGCAAGGCTAAGCGTGAGCTGCTGAAGAAGCACGGGCTGAAGGTTTTTGCGATTTCGACTCATCTGGTCGGTCAGGCGGTTTGCGATAATATTGACGGCCGGCACAAGTCGATCCTGCCGCCGGATATTTGGGGCGACGGCAAGCCCGAAGGTGTCAAGAAGCGTGCGGCGCAGGGTGTCATCAATGCTGCCAAGGCTGCGAAGAAATTGGGCGTTGGGGTTGTCAACGGTTTTACGGGTAGCTCGATATGGCATTACGTTTATTCGTTCCCGCCTGTTTCGCCTGATATGATTGAGGCTGGGTATTCGGATTTCGCGAAGCGTTTTACGCCGATCCTTGATGCGTTCAAGAAAGAGGGGATCAAGTTCGGGCTGGAGGTTCATCCGACTGAGATAGCGTTCGATATCGCTTCGGCTCAGCGTGCGATTGATGCCGTGAAGGGTCATGAGTGCTTCGGATTCAACTACGATCCGAGCCATTTGGGCTACCAGGGGGTGGATTACGTGAAGTTCATCCGGACTTTCGGCGACCGTATTTTCCATACGCACATGAAGGACGCGTGGTGGGGTCATGGGGACGGGACCGTGGGCGTGTTCGGCGGACATACGGAGTTTGCCGATCCTCGGCGCTTCTGGGACTTCCGGTCTATCGGGCACGGAGATATCAATTTCGAGGAGATTATTGTTGCTCTGAATGACATCGGCTATCAAGGCCCTCTTTCAATCGAGTGGGAGGACAGCCGAATGGACCGCGAGCACGGCGCTGCGGAGGCGTGCCAGGCAATCAAGAAGGCGGATTTCAAGCCTTCGCAGGTCGCCTTCGATGCGGCGTTCGACAAAGAGTCGAGATAAAGAAAAGGCCTGCCGAGTTGGGCAAGATTCGGCAGGCCTTTAGCATTTATTATTGATTATTTATTATTGATTATTTGCATGGAGCGAGCGGTTCTTTTTGATACGGATTGGCAGGTTTAAATGGTGGGGCAAGCCCCATCCTATAGGTTTCATTGGCAGGGGGGGCAAGACCCCTCGTGAAACGCGGGGCTAAATAGGGTTGTGATCATTTTAGAGCGCTTAGTATGAACAGGCTTGAGGTTAATCGGCGTGGATTTCTTCGTATGGCCGGTGCGGCAGTCGGTTTTCCTTATTTGGTTTCATCGAGTGCTCTGGGCGGGGCCGGCTCTACGGCGGCGAGCGAGCGGATTGTGATGGGTTCGATAGGGGTGGGGGGGATGGGAACCGGGGATATGCAGGGGTTCCTGAGCAAGAAGGAGGTGCAGTACGTTGCGGTTTGCGATGTCGATAAGGGTCACCGCGACAGCGCGAAGGATATTGTCGATAAGAAGAACGGCAACAGGGATTGCGCGACTTATCTTGATTTTCGGGAGCTAATCGGGCGGGGGGACCTCAACGCAGTGGCGCTGGCTTTGCCCGACCACTGGCATTCGATACCTGCGATAGCAGCGGCGCGGGCGGGACTTGATATTCACGCCCAGAAGCCTTTTGCGCGGACGATTCGCGAGGGTCGGGCGATGTGCGAGGCGGTGGAGCGGTACGGGATTGTATGGGAGACGGGCAGTCAGCAGCGTTCGGAGGGGAACTTCCATCGCGCGTGCGAATTGGTTCGCAACGGTCGGATCGGGAAGATTGAACGTGTTGAGGTTGGTCTGCCGACCGGCAGCGGCACAGGGAACAATCCTGTGCAGGAAGTTCCGCCCGGCGTCGATTGGGATTGGTGGCTTGGTCCTGCGCCGTGGTTGCCCTATCGGGGCGTGCTGCACGGGGACTGGCGGTGGATAATGGACTATTCGGGCGGTCAGCTCACCGACTGGGCGGGCCATCATATCGATATCGCTCACTGGGGGATGGACACCGAGCGGACGGGGCCCGTCGAAATCGAGGGCAGCGGGGTTTATCCGAAAGACGGCATTTATGACGTTCCGACGGAGTACAAGTTTACGTGCAAATACGCCAACGGGGTTGTGATGACAGTCGCCAATAATAAGCAGATTCCGCAGGGCACGAAGTGGTACGGCGACAAGGGCTCGGTCTATGTTCGTCGCGGACATCTTGAGGCCGAGCCGGCGAGTATTCTGAACGAGGTAATCGGGCCGGATGAGGTGCATCTGTATGAGAGCCGGGACCATAAGCAAAATTTCCTTGATTGCGTCAAGAGCCGAAAGGAGACGATTGCCCCGGCGGAGGTCGGGCATCGGTCGATCAGCGTCGGTCTGCTCGGCGAGATTGCGATGCGTACGGAGACGAAATTGAAATGGGATCCGGAGAAGGAAGTTTTTCTTGATAACGACGTGGCGAACCGGCTGCTGGGGCGCTCGATGCGTGCGCCGTGGCACCTTTAAGAATTGATTATTGATAATTGATTATTTCAGACGAATGAAAGGAATTGCTATGTGTAAGATGGGAAAGTTGACTGGTGTCTTGCTTGTCTGTGCGGTCTTAGCATCGCTGTTGGCAAGCGCTGTGCGGGGTGAATCGCCTGCGAAGCTGCGTGATTTGAAGCCTGAAGAGATCGAGAAGATAAAGGCCGCGCTTCCCGAGAAGGCTATTGTCGAGGCGCCTCGTCGGAAGATGCTGGTATTCTGGCGGTGCGAGGGTTTCTTCCATACCTCGATACCTGTGGTGAACCGGGCAATGGAGGAGATGGGCAAGAAGACGGGTCTTTACGACGTTGTCGTCACGGACGATTACTCGTATTTCACGCCTGAGAAGCTCAAGGAGTTCGATGTGGTGTGTCTGAATAATACAACGGGGTTGAAATTCAATCCGACAGGGACGCCCGAGCGCTGCAAGGCGCTGCTGGATTTCGTCAATAGCGGCAAAGGTATTGTGGGCGTCCACGCGGCGACGGACAATTTCAAGGATTGGCCTGATGGCGAGGAGATGATGGGGGGTAAGTTCACGGGACATCCGTGGGGCGGCGGCGGGACGTGGGCGATTAAGATCGATGAGCCCGCTCATCCGCTAATGGCCGCCTTCAAGGGGCAGGGCTTTAAGATTAAGGATGAGATCTATCGCACGGAGCCGCCCTTGTACTCGCGTAGCAAGCAGCTTGTTCTGATGAGCCTTGATATGAGCGATGAGGCGACGAAGTCGCAGGCGTCGAAGCCGAGCGACGCGGACACGGGCATAAGTTGGATTAAGAACGTGGGCAAGGGCAGGGTGTTCTACTGCTCGCTGGGGCACAACGACGAAATTATGTACAATCCTACGATTATGCAGCATTATCTGGCCGGGATTCAATTCGCCTTCGGCGATTATAAAGTTGATACGAAACCGAAACCAACACGTTGAGTTTTGTTCTGTAAAGGGAATTTGAAATGGAAGAACTACTTGAAAAGGTAAAGACTTACGATTGGGGTCAGAGCCGGGCGGCGCTGACTGAGATAACCGAGGCCATAAAGAAGGCGCACGGCAACAAAGAAGAAACGGCGAAGATCGAGAAAGATCTGCTGGGCGTTCTCGATTCGGACGCCAAGCGTGCAGGCAAGCAGTTCGTATGCAGGCAGTTGAGCATCATCGGGACGGATGCCTCGGTCCCCGCTCTTGGCAAGATGCTGACTGGGGAGGAGACATCGGATATGGCTCGCTATGCCCTGGAGCGGATACCTGGCTCTGCTGCCGATGAGGCGCTGCTTGGCGCTTTAGGCAAGGCGACGGGCAAGCCCAAGGTGGGCATCGTCAATACTCTGGGGCAGCGCAAGTGCTCAAAGGCTTCGGGTCCGTTGGCGGGGCTTATGGGCGATTCGGACGAGACTCTGGCCGCGGCCGCTGCTGCGGCGCTGGGCGAGATCGCCGATTCCGTTGCGTGCGAGGCTCTGGCCAAGGCGGCAGGGACGGCCAAGGGCAAGGTTCGCCTGCGCGTTCTCGATGCGTATCTGAAGTGTGCCGATGCGATGAGCAAGAGCGGCAAGAAGACGGAAGCGCGGGCAATCTATACGGCTCTTCAGAAGGGCGATATGCCGACGCCGATTCGCACGGCGGCTTTGCGCGGTGTGATTGGCTCGGGCGCCAGCCGATAAGGACATTCAATGAGACGAGAGTACGTATTTGCAGGTGTATGGGGTCTTTTTCTGCTGATTGCATGTGGTCTATGTGCGGCCGGTGCGTCGGGAGGGGGAGAGAATCCGATTGACATTGTGCTTGAGATTCTCAAGAGCGACGACCAGGAGATGCAGACGGCTGCGATTGCGATGGCCAAGGATATGGGAGGAGCCGAGGTGACGGCGGCCCTTGCGAAGGAACTGCCCGGTCTTCCGGCGGCCAGCCAGGTGCAGTTGTTGGCGGTGCTGGGTGATCGCGGCGACGCGGCGGCTCTTGGGGCGGTTGTTGCGGCTGTGAAGGCTGCGGACGCATCCGTGCGCGAGGCGGCGTTGAAGGCGGTCGGGCAATTAGGCGATGCGTCTTCGGTGATGCTGCTCGCCGAGACGGCTGCCGCCGGCAAGGGGAGCGAGCAGAAGGCGGCGCGCGAGAGCTTGTATCGGCTGCGAGGGGAAGGAGTCGATGAGGCGATTATTAACGGTATCGGCAAGGCTGAGGCGAAGACGAAGGTGGAGCTGATAACCGGCTTGGGGCGGCGAAACGTTTATGCGGGGGTCGAGACGCTGCTTAAAACCGCGAAGGATGCCGAGCGTAACGTCAGGATCGAATCGCTAAAGGTGCTCGGGACGCTTGGCAAGCCTAAAGATATGACGGCCTTGGTGGACTTGCTTATCAACGTCAAGAATCCGTCGGAGCGGGTCGAGGCGGAGAAGACCGTCGCTGTGGTGGCGCATAAGATCGGCAAGAAGGACGAGCAGGCGGCGGCGGTATTGGCGACGCTGCCCTCGGTTAAGGATCCGGCGACGCGCTGCTGCCTCTTGAGCGTGCTTGGCAGGATTGGTGATAATAGCGGCTTAGCTGTCTTGCGGAAGGGCCTGAGCAGCCAAGAATCGGACGAGCAGAGCGCTGCTATTCGTGCGCTGAGCATGTGGCCGACGAGCGAGCCGACGTTGGATTTGCTGGCTGTGGCTAAAGAGTCGAAGAACCAGTTGCATAGGATTCTTGCTCTTCGCGGTTTCGTTCGTCTGCTGGGGCTTGAGAGCGACCGTGCCGCGAGCGAGACTATCGGGATGTACAAGCAGGCGATGGCTTTGGCTCCGAATGCGACGGAGAAGAGGCGGGTTCTTTCGGGGCTTTCGGGCGTTGAAAGCGTCGATGCTTTGAAGACGGTTTTGGAATACACCAGCGACGCGGAGCTGATGCGCGAAGCCGAGGTTGCGGCAATCAGGGTTGCCGAGCTGATTTACAAAGAACATCCCAAGGAGAGCGAGACGGCGGTGAAGAAGATTATATCGAGCACGAAGAGCGATGCCGTGCGCGAACAGGCGGAGGCGGTTTTGAATTTGATTACAGGCAAGGGCAAGGCGGTTGAAGATACGGCCAGTTGATTTGTCGGGCCGGGAATTATTTCTGGAGATATGACTTATGGCAAAGGTATTGACGAGCAAGGATGTCAGGCGATGGTTTAGGTTTAGTGGCAGCAGGGCTGCGGCGGCGGTCTTGCTGCTGGTTCTCTGCGCGGTATTATCGTCTTGTGCCGGCAGCGGCGGCGCGGGAAGGGGTTCGGCGGTGAAAGACTTCAAGGCTGAGGCCAAGGAAGCGATTACGGGGCTGGACCCTGCTATGGGCGACTGGCAAGGCGGCTGGAAGCTGAACGATGGAAGCGATTCGGGACCTTTGGTTGCACAGGTGATAGCTCTGGGCAACGGCGAGTATAAGGCGAATTTTCTGGAAGTATTCGATACGCGAATGGAGCCGATAGGGATACTCGTCGGACGGCTGGAAGGCGGAGCGGTTCAGCTTGCAGGCAGAGCGTATCACAGCGGCATAGACTTCAACGTCAATGCGAAGATCGAGGGGGGCAAGCTTACGGGCGATTTCACAGGGCAGGATGTTAAGGGGACTTTTGCGCTTGAGCAAGTGTTCCGAGTTTCGGAGACGATGGGCGCCAAGCCTACCAAGGGGGCGGTTGTGCTCTTTAACGGGAAGAACTTTAAGGAGTGGAGGCGTGCGGACGCGAAGGATGGGGAGGACGATGCGGTTCGCTGTGAGCTTGTGGATGGAGCGATGCGCATCAAGGGGGGGTCGATTATTACAAAGAAGACGTTTACGGATGCGGCGGTTCATATAGAGTTTCGCAGCCCGTTCATGCCGGAAGCCCGGGGTCAGGGCCGGGGCAACAGCGGCGTGTATGTGCAGGGCAGATACGAGATTCAGGTGCTGGACAGCTACGGGCTGAAGGGCGAGAGCAACGAATGCGGGGGGATATACGGGGCGGGTGCTCCCCGGGTGAATATGTGCGCGCCGCCGGGCCAGTGGCAGACCTACGATATCTTCTTCGATGCGGCTCGCTACGACAGCGCGGGCAATAAGACAAGCGATGCAACTATAACGGTGCGGCACAACGGCGTGACGATTCATGACCAGGTTAAGATGGGCGGAGCGACCCCCGGCGGCCTGGGCGGTAACGAGTCGGAGCCCGGTGGAATATTCCTTCAGGACCACGGCAATGCGGTTGAGTATCGCAATATTTGGCTTGTTGAACAGTGAGATTGCCAGCCACGAAGGCAGAATACAGAAGACAGGAGACAGAAGGTATTATGGTGGGCAGAGCCCACCCTACCGGTTTCTTGGAGTGCCCACACTACCGGATACAGGATTCCTGCTTTTGCAGGAATGACAAGGAAAAGTGTTGACCCTGAATCAAGTGGAAAGCAAGGGGTAGTATTATGAAGGACAGCAAGATAACTCGGCGTGAATTTGTTGGCGGGGCGGCGGCTGTTGGGGCGTTTACAATTATTCCGCGGCACGTTCTCGGCGGGGCAGGCAGTACGGCGGCGAGTGAGAAGCTCAATATTGCGGCTATCGGCGCGGGCGGACGCGCGGCGGGGGATATCGACGAGGTGAGCAGCGAAAATATTGTGGCGCTTTGCGATGTTGACCAGCGCAGCGCGGCGGGGACTTTCAAGAAGTATCCGAATGCGCGGCAGTACAAGGATTTTCGCAGGATGCTCGATGAGGAGGATAAGAACATCGATGCGGTGATAGTCGCGACGCCGGACCACGTTCATGCGGTTGCGACGATGGCGGCTATTAAGCGGGGCAAGCATGTCTATTGCGAAAAACCGCTGGCGCACTGCATATACGAGGTCCGCAAGGTTACCGAGGCTGCGCGCAAGGCGGGGGTGGCGACGCAGTTGGGCAACCAGGGGCAGGCGTCGCCTGAAACCCGGCTGGTGGCCGAGTATATCCGGGGCGGGGCTATTGGCAAAGTGCGAGAGGTTCATTCGTGGTGCAATCGGTGGATTTCGCAGCGCGGTCAGAATCGTCCGACGGATACGCCGCCTGTGCCGGAGGGGCTGGACTGGGATTTGTGGCTTGGCCCGCGCAAGGAGCGTCCTTATCATCCGTTGTATCTGCCGTTCACGTGGCGCGGGTGGTGGGATTTCGGTACAGGGGTTTTAGGCGATATTGGCTGTCATCAGTTCGCCCCGATTTGGCGTGCGCTGGACCCCGGGTATCCGTTGAGCGTGGAGGCTTGTTCGAGCGGTGTGAACGAGGAGACTGCTCCCTTGGCTTCGATAATCCGCTATGATTTCCCTGCGAGGGGCGAGATGCCTGCGTTTAAGCTGACGTGGTATGACGGCGGTCTGATGCCTGCTCGTCCTGCGGAGCTGGAGGAGGGCAGGCGGTTCGGCGAAGCGGACGACAATCTCTATGTGGGCGATAAGGGCAAGATGCTCAGCCATCGGCTGCTGCCGGAGCCTCGTAATGCCGAGTACGGCAAGCCGGCCCAGATTTATGAGCGTTCGCCGGGCCATCACAAGGAATGGCTGATTGCGTGCAAGGGCGGGCCGAAGGCGGGGTCGAACTTCGATGTTTCCGGGCCGATGGCGGAGGTTGTGCTGCTGGGTAATATCGCAATCAAGATGGGGCAGAAGCTGTATGAGAAGGGAATGAAGCTCTATTACGATGGGCCAGGAATGAGGATTACTAATCTGGATGAGGCGAATAAGTATATTCGGGATGAGTACCGCGAGGGGTGGGAAGTATAAGATTCTTGCCACAAAGGCACTAAGGCACGAAGAGAAATAGTCAATTGAAATGTGGATTCCCGCTTTCGCGGGAATTACAGGTTGCAGTGATATTAGGAGTATGGATGTGAAAAATATGAAGATTTCTCGACGGGATTTTCTGGGTGTTGCTGGTGCGGTTGGGGCTTTTACGATTGTTCCTCGGTACGTGCTTGGGGGGGCGGGCAATAGTGCTCCGAGCGAGAAGGTCAATATTGCCGGTATCGGCGTTGGTGGGCAGGGGGCTTCGGACCTTGGCTCGCTGAGCAGTCAGAACATTGTCGCGCTTTGCGATGTCGATTGGAGCCATGCCGGGGGTACCTTCGGGCGGTATCCGAATGCGCGGAGGTATAAGGATTTCCGCGAGATGCTTGATAAGGAGGATAAGAATATCGATGCGGTTGTGGTGGCGACGCCGGACCATGTTCACGCACCTGCGTCGATGGCGGCTATCAAGCGGGGCAAGCACGTTTATTGCGAGAAGCCTTTGACACACTCGGTTTATGAGGCCCGGCAGATTGCCGAGGCGGCACGAAAGGCCGGCGTTGCGACTCAAATGGGCAATCAGGGCCAGGCTTCCGACGAGACCCGGCTGATGTGTGAGATGGTCTGGGGCGGGGCGATTGGGCCAGTTCGGGAGGTGCACGTTTGGACGGATCGCCCGAACAGGGGGCTTAACGATGTTTATTGGCCGCAGGGCGTTGGTCGTCCTACGGATACTCCTCCGGCCCCCGAGACTCTGGATTGGAATTTGTGGCTCGGGCCCGCCCCGGAGCGACCGTATAACCCGGCCTATCTGCCCTTCAAGTGGCGGGGGTGGTGGGACTTCGGCACGGGGGCGATGGGCGATATCGGCTGCCACGCGCTGGATCCGATTTTCCGGGCGCTGAAATTAGGGGCGCCGACGAGCGTGGAAGGCATCTCTACATTGGTGAATACTGAGACTTACCCTCTGTCTTCCAAGATTCATTACGAGTTTCCTGCTCGCGGCGATATGCCTGCTGTTAAGGTGGTCTGGTACGACGGCGGTATGAGGCCTCCGCGTCCTGAGGAGCTGGAGGACGGTCGGCAGGTGGGGGACAACGGCAAGTTATTCATAGGCGACAAGGGCAAGATGCTTGGCGAGCGGCTGATCCCGGAGTCTCGGATGCAGGAATACGGCAAGCCGAAGCAGCTTCTGGAGCGTTCGCCCGGGCATCATATCGAGTGGATTAATGCATGCAAAGGCGGCAAGCCGGCAGGGTCTAATTTCGATCACGCCGGCCCGCTGGCTGAGGCGGTGCTGTTAGGCAATGTTGCGCTTCGGCCGGAACTTAGAGAGAAGATGAACCGGACCAAATTGCTGTGGGACCCGGAGAAGTTTGAGATTACCAATGTGCCTGAGGCGAATCAGTTCCTCAGACGGGAGTATCGGGCAGGGTGGACTCTGTAGGTTTTTGCCACGAAGACACGAAGACACGAAAAAGGATAAATGGATTCCCGCCTGCGCGGGAATGACAAATTACATAATGTTAGGAGTTTAGTTTTGAAGAATCAGAAGATAACTCGGCGAGAGTTTTTGGGGGCTGCTGCGGGTGTGGCGGCTTTTACTATTGTTCCGCGGCATGTTCTTGGTGGAGCCGGCAATACGGCTCCGAGCGAGAAGCTGAACGTTGCGTGCATCGGGATCGGCGGCATGGGGGGGGCCGATTCGGGGCAGATGGAGACGGAGAACGTAATCGCTCTTTGCGACGTCGATTGGAAGCACGGGGCAGAGACGTTCAAGAAGTACCCGAAGGCGAAGCAGTACAAGGATTTCCGCCAGATGCTTGATAAGGAGAAGGCGATCGAGGCGGTGACGGTATCGACGCCGGACAATACTCATGCGGTCGCTTCGATGATGGCGATCAAGATGGGCAAGCACGTGTATTGCCAGAAGCCTCTGGCGCACGACCTCTATGAGGTGCGGCAGATGACGGAGGCGGCTCGCGAGCATAAGGTGATGACGCAGATGGGCACGCAGCTTCACGCAGAGGGGTATCTGAGGCAGTTGGTCGAGATGATTAAGGGCGGGGTAATCGGGAAGGTCCGGCGGGTGGATATCTTCAGCGATAAGAACTGGGGCGGGGGTACGAGGCCTACGGATACACCGCCCGTGCCGGAGACGCTGGACTGGGATTTGTGGCTCGGGCCTGCTCCGTATCGGCCCTATCATCCGGTTTATGCGCCTGGGAACTGGCGGAGATGGTGGGACTTCGGGACGGGGACGCTGGGGGATATGGGCTGCCATATAATCGATCCGGCGTGGTGGGCGCTTGATTTGAAGTACCCGACGAGCGTCGAGGCCGAGCCTGGGCCTTTCAGCGATGAGACGTATCCGACCAAGACAATCGTTAAATGGGAGTTCCCGGCCAGGGGCGATTTGCCTGCGATTACGATGAGGTGGTATGACGGGTCGAACAGGCCTCCTCGGCCTAAAGAGCTGGAGGAAGGACGCGATCTTCCGGGCCAGGGGGGGCTTTATTACGGCGATAAGGGCGTTATCCTTGCTCCACATGGCGGCGGCTCCAGGCTAATCCCCGAATCGCGGATGAGGGGCTTTAAGGCCCCGGAGCAGCTATTTGAAAGGGGCATAAGCCACTGGCAGGAGTGGATCAGGGCGTGCAAGGGTGGGCCGAAATCGCTATCAAATTTCGATTATGCCGGCCCTCTGACGGAGACTATCCTGCTGGGCAACGTCGCTGCGAAGGCGGGGGCGAAATTGGAGTGGAACGGGGAGAAATTCGAGGTTACGAACGTCAAAAAGGCGAATAATTATCTCAAACGCAAATACCGCAGCGGATGGACATTATGAATGTAACGCCGGCGGTATTTGCGCAACTTAACGTAAGGAGTATGACAAATGAACAGAAGTATGAAAATTGCAGTTGTGTTGTCGGTTGTGGCTTTGGGGGCATGCCTGATGGACAGCGTCCAGGGCGCTGAGAGGCCGCAGAGGAGATTCGGCCAAGATGTCTGGAAGCTCGGTATGCAGGCCTACAGCTTCAACCGCTTCACATTCGAGGAAGCTGTGGCGAAGACGAAGGCCCTTGGCATGGGGTATATCGAGGCGTATCCGGGGCAGACGCTCAGCAAGGACAAGCCTAATGTCAAAACCGACCACAATATGTCGGGCGCCGACAGGCTGGCGATGAAGCAGATTCTTCGCGAGGCGGGCATCAAGCTGATGAACTACGGCGTAGTTGGGCTGTCGAATAACGAGGCCGAGTGTCGGAAGGTGTTCGATTTTGCGAAGGAAATGGGGATTGAAACGATAGTCTCGGAGCCTCCGGAGGAAGCTTTTGACTTATTGAGCAAGCTTTGCGATGAGTATGGAATTAACGTTGCGCTGCACAATCATCCGAAGCCCTCGCATTACTGGGACCCTGATACGGTTTTGAAGGTTTGCGAGGGGCAGAGCAAGCGGATTGGGGCCTGTGCCGATACGGGGCACTGGATGCGGTCGGGGATTAATCCTCTCGAAGCTATTAAGAAGCTGAAGGGACGGATAATCAGCCTTCACTTCAAGGACCTCAACGAGTTCGGCAGCGGGCACGACGTTATCTGGGGGACGGGCAAAGGGGACGTCAAGGCGATATTGACCGAGTTGAAGGACCAGGAATTCGCGGGCGTCTTTTCGATTGAGTACGAGTATAACTGGGATAATTCGATGCCGGAGATAGCCGGTTGCGTATCGTTTTTCGAGCGGACGGAGTCGGAATTAGGGCTTAGCCAGTGGCAGTACATATTCAACGGCGAGGATTTGAACGGCTGGGACGGCGATCCGAGGCTTTGGTCGGTCAAAGACGGGGTGATTCACGGGGAGACCACCGAGGCAAACCCTGCGCGGGGCAATACCTTCCTGGTATGGCGGGATGGGACGCTGCGCGACTTCGAGTTGAAGCTGAAGTTCAAGATTCAGAACGGCAACTCAGGCGTTCAGTATCGCAGTAAGGAATTCGACAAGTGGCGGATCGGCGGCTATCAGGCTGAGGTCGAGAATAATCCGGGCAAGGTCGGTTTCCTGTATCACGAGGCCGGGAGGGGCTGGCTGGTGAACGTCGGCGATTTGATGGAGATCGACAAAGAGGGCAAGAAGAACGTCATCGGGAACGTCTCGGACGTCAAGGCCCTTATCGGGGAAGGGTACTACAAGGAAAAGGACTGGAACGAGTATCACATCATCGGCCAGGGCAATCAGCTTATTCATTACCTCAACGGGTATCCAATGATAGAGTTGATAGACAACGACCGCGTGTCGGACCCGGCGGACAAGAATGACCGCAACGGGGCGGCGAGGGAAGGGCTGCTTGCCCTGCAGATTCACGCAGGGCCGCCTATGGTTGTGGAGTTCAAGGATATTCGGATTCGGCAGTCGAGGCGGAGCTTTTATGAGGACGCTCAGGTTTTGTTTAACGGCAAGGACCTTGATGGCTGGGCCTTTGTGGGGGATGCGAGCAAGAGTAAGTGGGTAGCGGGCAAGGCCGCCCTTTCACCGGACGATCCGAAGAAGCTGGTCAATGCCGGCGGAAGCGGGGAGATGATCAACCTGGCGGCCCAGCACGGCGACAGCATTGATATTTACACGAAGGAGACGTTCGGCGATTGCCGAATCGAACTGGAAGTGATGGTTCCGCAAGGCTCGAATTCGGGCATCTACGTTATGGGGCAGTATGAGGTCCAGGTGCTTGATAGCTGGGATCGGGGCGATGACCTCGGTATGGGCGATATGGGCGCGATTTACGGCGCGAGCCAGCCGAAGGTCAATGCGACAAGGCATCCGGGCCAGTGGCAGAGGTACGTGATTGATTTTCGTGCCCCGAGGTTCGATGCCGCAGGGAACAAGACGGAAAATGCAAGGTTCATGCGGGTCGAGCTGAACGGGGTACAGATCCATGATCGCAACCTCGAAGTCAAAGGCGCCACCGGCGGGGCGCTGCCAGGCGGCGAAGTTCCGAAAGGGCCTTTGATGTTCCAGGGCAATCACGGGGCGGTTGCGTATCGCAATATCGTAGTGAAGGCTTTGCGGCCCCGGGAATAGTCGCTGGGTAGATGTGAAGATGGGCAAAATGTGTTATTGACAGGAACGCGTTGAGCCGCTATAGTGCGGCTTCGCAAAAACTGATTACAGAACTGTTACATTATTTGGAGTAAACGAGAGCACAATGAGTACTCAAAGAACAAGTAAAGGCATAGACAGGCGCAGCTTCCTTCAATCGACAGCGGCAGTGGGCGCCGGCCTGGCGTTTTCGCCGATGGTCTTGGGGGCGGCGAGCGGGGGCGACGACCTCAACATCGCAATTCTGGGTTGTGGAGAGCAGGGCCAGGTCCTGATGAACGCGATCATCAAGGGGAAGGTTCCCGGAGTTCGGTTCAAGGCGATATGCGATATCTGGACGGCTTACAACCAGAAGCGCGTATCGGGCATATTGCGGGCTTATAAGCACGAGCATAAGGCGTACGAAGACTACCAGGAGATGCTTGCGGCGGAAAAGGACCTTGACGCCGTGCTGATAGCGACGCCGGATTTCTGGCATTCTCCTCATGCGGTGGCCTGCCTGGAGGCGGGCAAGCACGTCTATTGCGAGAAGGAGATGTCGAATACGCTGGAAGGCGCCAAGAAGATGTTAGAGGCGGCGAAGAAGACGGGCAAGCTGCTTCAAATCGGGCATCAGCGGCGGAGCAATCCCCGGTATCGTCACTGCTACGAGAAGCTTATAAGCGAGGCGAGGCTGTTAGGACGGATCACGACTATCAACGGCCAGTGGAACCGGAGCAAGACGGCGTGCGAAGACAACGGGTGGCCGAAGCAGGCTGAGCTTGATACGGCGACTCTTGAGAAGTACGGCTTTAAGGATATGCAACAGTTCAGAAACTGGCGGTGGTACAAGGGCCTGGGCGGCGGGCCGATAGTGGATTTGGGGTCGCACCAGATCGATATTTATAGCTGGTTTCTCGGGGCGAATCCGAAATCCGTGATTGCCAGCGGGGGCGTCGATTATTGGAAGGGGCACGACTGGTACGACAGCGTTATGGCGATTTACGAGTATGAGACCAAGGCAGGCACTGCCAGGGCTTTCTATCAAACGATAACCACCAACAGCGCACAGGGATACTTTGAGCGGTTCATGGGCGACGAGGGCACTCTCGAGATCTCGGAGGCCTCCGCACGCGGGACCATCTATCGTGAGGCGTGGGTGACCGCCGATAGTTGGGATAAATGGGTAAAACTTGGGTACATCAATGCGCCCGTGGAGGAAGAAGCAAAAGAAGAGAAGAAACCGGCAGCGGGCGATACAGTCCTTGACGTTCGTGAGTCTCCGAAGCCGCCGAGCTA
>JAFGTU010000059.1 GCA_016933985.1 Sedimentisphaerales bacterium
AACCCGCCTATTTAGCCCCCGGCCCTGTGCCGGCGGGCCCATCATTGCGCAAAACAAACCCAATCCCCAAATCCAAAAAACCACCGCAATCCCTTGCACCAAAAAGACTTACACCAATACCCAGCCCCACCCCACACAAAGAAAACAAACCCAATCAAACCCAATTCCCTCCCCGCAACACGACATCCGAACCCGACTCCACGATGGACAACCAGACAAAATCCAGGCATAATGCGCCCTGTGCTTACAGCCGTATTAAAAGGAGCAAATCATGTCGTCACAGACGAATCGCCGCGAATTCCTGAAAAAATCCGTCGCCGCATCAGCAGGCGCGGCCTTGGGCCTGAGCCTTGAAGAGCGGGCCTTGATGGCGGCGACGCAGAATCCTGCTGCCGTCGCATCGGCCGGCCAAATCAAGGCCCTGCCGACGGGCAATATCGGCAAGGTCACGATAAGCAGAGTCTTCGCGGGCGGCAACTTAATCAGCGGCTTTGCACACAGCAGGGATTTGATCTACGTCTCCCCGCTGCTGAACAACTACTTCACCGACGAGAAGGTGATGGAAACCTTCGAGATTTGCGAAGAGGTCGGGATAAACACCGCTATTCTAAGGCTCGACGACCACTGCATCAGGATCATCAGCAAGTACTGGAACGACCGAGGCGGAAAGCTCCAGTGGATAGCCCAGGTTAAGATGACAACCGACGAGCCCACGTCCGAGGCCAAAGCGGCAATCGACAACGGCGCAATCGCGGTATATATCCACGGCGGCGTCGCCGATAGTTTCGTAGCCGGCGGAAGGGTCGATCTGCTCGGAAAGGCCGTCGAATTCATAAAGAAAAACGGCGCCCTCGCCGGTGTTGGCGGCCACAACATCGAAGTTCCCATGGCCTGCGAGGAGGCTGGGCTCGACCTCGATTTCTATATGAAGACCCTCCACAGCCACGCATACTGGTCCGCCGAGAGGCAGCCGGAAAACGATAATATTTGGTCGAAGACGCCCGAACAAACCGCCGAGTTTATGAAGAACGTCAAAAAGCCCTGGATCGCATACAAGGTAATGGCCGCCGGCGCTATCCACCCAAGAGACGCTTTCAAATACGCCTACGAAAAAGGCGCCGACTTCATCTGCGCCGGAATGTTCGACTTCCAGGTAAGAGAGGACGTAATCATCGCAAAGGAAATACTCGCCGGCAAGCTAAACCGCCGGCGCCCCTGGTGCGCATAACGCAACCTGCCGGCACCGAGAAGTAAAGATGAGCGACGTTACACACATCTTGAATGCAATTGAGCAGGGGGATGCCCGGGCTGTAGATGAATTGCTCCCGGCAGTCTATGATGAATTGCGTCGGCTGGCCGCCTGGAAGCTCTCCCGCGAGAAGCCCGGCCAGACACTTCAGGCGACTGCTTTGGTTCATGAGGCGTATATTCGCCTGGTGGGCGAAGATGCTCAGAATTGGAGAAGCCGTACGCATTTCTTCTCTGCGGCGGCGGAGGCCATGCGCCGTATCCTCGTTGATAATGCCCGCCGAAAGAAGAGCCTCAGACACGGAGGAAAATACCGGCGCGTGGAGCTTGAAAATGCGGATTTAGCTATTGAGGATTGCTCCGACGATATTGTCGCCCTCGATGAGGCACTGCGTGAGCTTGCAGAATCCGACAAGATGAAAGCGGACCTGGTGAAGCTTCGCTATTTCGCGGGCCTCGGCATGGAGCAGGCGGCTGAGGTGCTTGGCCTATCCTTGACTACCGCTAAACGGCATTGGAGGTACGCGCGGGCCTGGCTTTACACCCGGATGAGCGCCGGTTCCGAGTAACGCTCTGTCAGTCGAGTATTGGTAAGAACAACGCTCGTTTGCGGGATGGTTCCGTGAAAAATGGCCTTTTGGGGGCTTCGAATCGCTGTGTGCGACGTCAGCGAATTCTACCTCATTTTCGACTTTGAGCGTGTGAGAGGCGGTTCTAACGTGGCATGGGCATCTTGCCCATGCGTCTCAGGGCCATCCTGGCCCTGCAATAGGACTCTTTAGTACGAGGGGGCTACCTCGTGAAACGCACGGCCAAGATGGCCGTGCCAATTCTCACACACTCTCTTGTGTAAGAAAATCTGACAAAACTCCAAGAAAAGTGGCCCGAATCTCCCTCGGATTACGCGATACTTGGTGGAGGCAGGTTAAGGGCAACGAATATGCAATAGGAGTTATGAAGATGAACGCCGAACAAATCTTCCACAAGGCAGTTGAGATATCCGATCCCCAGGAGCGAGCTGCTTTCCTGGACCGGGTCTGCGGGGACAACGCTAAACTGCGCGCCGAAGTGGAGGCCTTGTTGCGCGCGGATGCAAAGGCCGGCGATTTTCTGGAATCGCCTCCCGTTGGGTCGGATGTTACTCTCGACGCTTCCCCCCGGATAGAAGGTCCCGGCACGAGGATCGGCCGGTACGAGCTGCTGGAGCTTATCGGCGAGGGCGGGATGGGCCTGGTCTATCTGGCCGAGCAAAAAGAGCCGGTCAAACGCCGAGTAGCCCTGAAGATCATCAAGCCCGGCATGGATTCCAAGCAGGTAATCGCCCGTTTCGAGGCGGAGCGGCAGGCTTTGGCCGTGCTGGACCATCCGAACATCGCCCGCGTCTTCGACGCCGGCACAACGCAGACCGGCAGACCTTACTTCGTAATGGAATACGTCAAGGGCATGCCCGTCACCGCGCATTGCGATAGGCACAAGCTCGACGTAGAGCAAAGACTGAAACTCTTCAGGCAGGTCTGCGAAGGCGTCCACCACGCCCACCAGAAGGGTATTATCCACCGCGACATCAAGCCGTCGAATATCCTGGTAGCCGTGCAGGACGATAAGGCAGTGCCCAAGATCATCGATTTCGGGATAGCCAAGGCGGCGACGCAGCCCTTGACCGACAAGACCTTTTTCACCTCCGCAGGCCAGTTATTGGGCACGCCGCAGTATATGAGCCCCGAGCAGGTTGACCTTGCGACGCACGATATCGATACCCGCTCTGATATTTACTCTTTGGGGGTGGTTCTGTACGAGCTTTTGGCCGGCGTGCTGCCGTTTGAGGCAGAGCGATTTGAGCGAGCGGGCCTGTCGCAGATTCAGCATACGATTCGGGAGGTCGAGCCGGCCTCTCCCAGCATACGCCTGACGGCCCTGGGGGGCGAAGACGCCAAGGCAATTGCGGCCAGCCGTGGCACCCAGGTCATCCCATTAACCCGCCGTCTGCATCATGAGCTTGAATGGATACCGCTCAAAGCAATGCGCAAGGAACGTGTCCGCCGGTATAGGTCTGCTTCTGAGCTTGCGGACGACATCCAGAATTATCTAAACGGCAATCCCTTGATAGCCGGGCCCGAGACGGCGGCCTATCGCGTCAAAAAATTCGTCCGCCGCCACGCCGGCTCAGTCGCCACCGTAGCACTTACTGCCGCAGCGATAATCTTAGGCTTGCTTATGAGTTCAGCGATGTACATTCGAGCCGAGCAGGCGCGAGAAAATGAGTCCATCGCCCGAAAACAAGCCGAGCAGGCCAAAAATGCCGAACAGGAACAACGCACGATAGCAGAGCAGCAGCGTGAGCTCGCTGAACAAAAAACCGAAGACTTACGTCGCTCAATGTATGCAAATAACATTCAATTAGCCGACGCAAAATACAAGGAGGGAAACATCCGCCGCGTGCGTGAGCTATTAGACTCCTGCCCCAACGATCTCCGTGGATGGGAATGGAACCGAATGAACTACATCTCAAACCAGTCCATAATGATCCTCCGCGGGCATAACAGTAAGGTCTATTCGATAGCGGCCAGTCCGGATGGCAAGCGGGCCGTTTCTGCAAGTGCGGATGGTACAATCAAAATCTGGGATATAGTTAATGGCATTGAACTGATGACTATAAGCAGAGCCGATGGAGAGGAAGTGACCTGCGTTGCACTGAGTCCCGACAGCAAACAAATTGTCTCTGGCGGCGAAGACAACACAGTTAAACTGTGGAATTCTCAAACGGGTGCTGAGCTAAGAACATTCCGCGGGCATCACGACTGGATTAGATCCGTGGCATTCAGTCCTGATGGACAGCGGATTGTCTCCGGCAGCGATGACAACACAATTAAGCTGTGGGATTCTCAAACGGGTACTGAGCTAAGAACATTCCGCGGGCATCGCGACTGGGTTAGATCCGTTGCGTTCAGCCCTGATGGACAGCGGATTGTCTCCGGCAGTGATGACAACACAATTAAGCTGTGGGATTCTCAAACGGGTACTGAAGTAAGGACGCTCAGTGGGCATCGCGACTGGGTAATATCCGTGGCCTTCAGCGCATGTGGCAGGAGGATTGTCTCCGTCAGTGGTGACAAAACTATCAAATTATGGGATGCAGAAACTGGGGCCTTACTAATTACCATTCACAGCCACGATGGCCCTGTATGGTCATGTACTTTTAGCCCGGACGGGAAGACTATTGCTTCTGGTGGAGCTGATAGTACGGTCAGAATCTGGGATGCAGAAACCGGAGAAGAACTCAAGGCATTCCGTGGGCATGAACAGGCCGTACAGTCACTGTCGTTCAGCCCAGATGGCGAGCGGATAGTGTCGGGCAGTATGGACGGCACAGTTAGAATATGGGATGTGATGATAGACCGTGAATCAGCAGAAATCTACGGACACACAGACCTTGTCTGGTCAATAGCATTTAGCCCAGATGGCAGACAAATCGTATCGGCCAGCGCAGATTCGACCATTAAACTGTGGGATGCTCAAACCGGAGAGGCGATCAGGACGATGCTCACTCATGGAAAATCTCTAACACCGGTTGCTTTTAGTCCGGACGGTAGTCGCATTGCGTCGGGTGAGCGATGGCAGAAAACAGTTCGTGTATGGGATGCCTTAACCGGAGCCGAGGTGATGTCCTTGAGTGGCCATAAGGGTCCAGTCAAATGTGTCGCCTTTAGCCCGGACGGCAAGTACATCGCTTCCGGTAGTGAGGATAAGACAATAAAGCTGTGGGATTCAATGAGCGGCGACGAAGTCGCGACGCTCCAAGCCAGCGGTCAGTCGGTATCTTTCAGCCCGGACGGACGCAAGATCATCTGCGGAAGTCTGGATGGTACGATCAAGATATGGGACTCTGCGGCCGGCATAGAACAGATGGTTCTTTGTGGGCATACAGGTACAATTACTTCCATTACTTTCAGCCCAGATAGCAGACTGATTGCTTCGGCGAGTACAGATGGCACGGCAAACACTTGGGATGCAGCAACAGGTACTAAATTGATGACCTTAAAAGGCCACGGTAATCCTATTGTTTGGTCTATGGCATTTAGTCCCGACGGCACACGTATTGTCACCGCTGGGCGAGATGAGACGGTCAGGCTGTGGCATGCGACAACCGGCGCGGAATTGCTTACATTGCGTGCAAACTCTGATATCCACGATGTCGTTTTTAGTCCCGACGGCCAAACGATTGTGGCTGCCACTGCTGGGGGAAGCATTGTATTTTGGGAATCAACAGTACCTACCGGCGGCTACGAAGAACGAAGAAATGCTGAAATCGCGCGAAGGCTTGTTGAAAAGCTATACAAAACGTCTGGTTCGTATCATGATGTTATAATCCAGCTAAAAAATGATGTGTCGCTTGATTTGGCCATCTGTAAAGCGGCAATTCAACTAGCCAATTCATTCAAGTGGGAGGATGCCGGTAAGCTCAACGATGAAAGCTGGGATGTTGTGAGTTCCTTTGTTCGCGATCCAAATGCCTACAGGGAGGCATTGAATAAGGCTGAGAAAGCTATCGAATTGGATCCGAATGACTTGAACATCCTTAATACGCTGGGTGTGGCACAGTACCGTGTTGGCGATTATGAGAAGGCCCTTGAAATACTCACTCGTTGTGAGAAATTGTGTGAGGATGACCAACTAGAACCTCGCCCTGAGAATGCAGCGTTCATAGCAATGAGTCTGCACCAACTCGGCCGAGACGAAGAAGCGAAGGCGGCGCTGGAAAGGCTGCGGGATTTGTGCAAAAAAGAGCGATTTGCTGAAGATCCGGAGGCACAGGCCTTCCTGGCCGAGGCGGAGAAGCTCATTGAGGGGGATAAATAGCAACGAAAGGGATAAGAGCACAAGAGCATAAGGGCATAAGGGCAGAAGGGGATAAGAGCACAAGAGCATAAGGACAGAAGGGCATAAGAGCATAAGCGACCTGCGCGTGCGATAAACACATTTTTTCTTACTGTATTGTTGGTATTGAGCCGTCTGCGAGGCGGTGGAGGACTTCGCCGGCGTGGTACACGACCAATATGCCCTCGTCCTCTCGGTTCTCGTAGTCAGGGATGTTTATCTTGGCCGGGTCCATGTAACCTAAATTGACATTTTTGCAGCGCTCCTTACTAATGCCGGTTGCAAGGATGACGTTGACGCGGGGCTTTTCGACGCCGTTGATGTATGTGCCGATGCCTTTTACGTGGGTGGAGTGCGCGATAACGCCGCGGGGGATGCCTGCGAACTTCTCCATTCTCGTGCGGAAGTAATCACGCGTATGGTAGCCAATCTGGTCGAGCCACTTGCCGTGAGTGTATGAAATCTCGGTAATGTGCGGGGCGTGGATAATGAGGGTTGCGCCGTCGGCGAGGACGGGTTCGAGCTTGTACATTACCTTTCCCGCGGTCCATATATCGTCGTACATTTCCGGCGCCAGGCCGAGAATGGTATTGTATGTCCTGTCCTTATAGACGATGTGGACTTGGCTGGAGAGGTCCGCCGCCTTGTCCCATGCCGAGACGCAGTCGCCGAGGAAGATGCCCTTAAGCTCGTCGAGCAGGGCAACGATGGCGATGAGCTGGTGCGGCATTTTGATAAACGACGCGGCTTTTTCGACGACCTTGCGCGTTACGGTCCACTTGTTGCCGTTAATCATCGGGTTGGTGACGACGGCGCCGAGCCAGTGGAAAAAGTGGATAATGTCGTCGCCGGAAATGCCGGGGAAGATATACTTGTGACCGCCGGAGAAGCCCACGACCTCGTGCGGGAAGACGGGGCCCAGAATGAAAAACTCATCGTAGTCGAAGATGAGCTTGTTGATTGCGACATCGACCTGCTCGCGGAAGAGCCCGCCGCTTATCTGCTCGATCTCGTCGGCGGATATTGTGCCTATGGATGTGAAGGTCTCGGATTTATCCCATTCATGGTTGAAGAATTTCACCGAGGCATACTTGGTCTTTCGCTCATCTGGCGTCATCGAGAGCCTCGTGCAAATCTGCTCCTCGCTCATAGGCTGATGCGTGCCGAGCGCGACTAAGCAATCGAGGGCCTTGGCCTTACGTCCGATCCGGTCATAGATGATTTTGAATACCTGGCCGATAGGCCCGGAGCGCGTATTATCCGGGATAATCAGCAGAATTCGCTTGCCGCCGCAATCATTACGGGCAAAAAACTCAGCCACCGCCTCGCTCTCATCTTCCTTTGCAACAAAGCCGTCTCTATCTTCTCTCGAAATAATCATAATTCGGTAGGGTGTGCACCGCACACCATTTCCCTATTACATTTCTTTGTGTCTTAGTGCCTTCCTGGCGGGCAAAGGCAGCAACTTACGCAATCATTTCTCCCAAGGCGGCAGTTCTGGGAGGCGGGCGTCGAATTCCGCTATGAGGTCGGCCTCGTACTTGCCGGCGTACTCGCCTCTTATGAACTTGTCGAAGGCCTCATCGTGTAATCGCTTCCAGGATTCGACCTCGTCGCCGGGATTGATCGGGTAGAAGAGGGCGTTGTTGGCTCTGGCGGCCTTCATATCGCCGGGGGCATCGCCTATCATTATCACGCGGTCCTTTTCATATTTACCAGTCGTGGCGTAATCGAGGTGCTGGGCCTTGGTGCCCTGCTCCTGGCCCGCGATGACGGCGGCATATTTGGCGATATCGTGTTCTTCCCACTCTCGCTTCAATGCCTCGACGGGGGTACCTGAGACGACGATGATGTCGGCTATGGGGCGGGTCTTTTCGAGGCTTTCGCGGACGTAGGGAAACGGCGGCATCCCCTTGACGATTTGGCCGACGGTTTCGTTGACCTTCTCGCTCCATTCGAGGACAAGCTGAAGCTCGGCCTTGGCCTTGGGATCGGTCGCTTTGTCGATAGCCTGTTTTAGCCCATCGTTGCTTAGCAGGCTCTTCGGGTCGTCAACCCAGGCGAAATAGTGCGGATACTGCGGGACCTTAAAGCCCCGCGCCTTGGTCATCGGATGGTTGGGCAGGAGCTCGGCTATTATTCGCTTGGTCGTCTTATGTCGATTTGCGCCGCGGGTCTTGGAGAATAAATCCGCAAAATCCTTGCACTCCCGCGCCGCCTGTGCGACGGGCTGAAGTCCGAAATAGCCAATCATCCATGGGCAGAAGCACTCCCGATGCTTTATCCCCATCGTATCGAACGCGCAGCCGTCCGAGTCTATGCCGACGAAGAACTCATGTTCCGGCTTGAAATCCTTTAATGCCTGTGCCGGATCAAGATTAGCCATTGTCTGTTCCCAAACAAGTAATCAATGCTCAATAATCAATTATCAATCTTTCAGACGCCGCTGAATGCCGAGAAACCGCCGTCCACGGGGACTACTACTCCTGTGACGAATTTGGCAGCGTCGCTGAGCAGCCAGATTACAGCGCCGATGAGGTCCTCGGGCTTGCCGAATCGGCCCATCGGGGTATGGTCGATTATTGTTTTGCCGCGGGGCGTGAGGTCGCCTGTCTTTTCGTCGGTCAGGAGGAAGCGGTTCTGCTCGGTGAGGAAGAATCCCGGCGCGATTGCGTTTACGCGGATGTCCTTCGAGTAGTTTTGGCAGACGTGCACGGCCAGCCACTGCGTGAAGTTGCTCACCGCCGCTTTGGCCGCCGAGTACGCGGCAATCTTCGTCAACGGACGAAATGCGTTCATGCTCGATACGTTCAGGATGACGCCGGAGCCGCGCTCGGCCATCTCTCTGCCGAAGACCTGCGTCGGAAGCAGCGTGCCGATGAAGTTCAGCTCGAATACGAAGCGAATCGCCTCGGTCGGCAAATCGAAGAAGGACATATCCGGGGAGGTCGTGGCCTCCTTCCTATTCCCGCCCGCGCCATTAATCAATATGTCAATCTTTCCGAGCTCAGCGGTAACCTGTCTTTCGGCCGCTTCTATGCTCTGCTTGTCGAGCACGTTGCACTTAACGGCAATAGCTTTGCCGCCGGCGGCATTAATCTCATCGGCAACCTTTTTTGCTGCGGCCTCGGCTAAGTCGAGAACCGCTATCTTTCCACCCGCGGCTCCCAGGGAACCAGCCATTTGACCGCAAAGCACGCCGCCCCCACCCGTTATCACTATCACTTTGCCTTTAACATCGAATAAATCGCTCATGTCTTGTCCTTACCTTCGAATCAGAGGTAACTCTCGTACACTTCTAAAAACGCTGGTAAAATACACCCTTACCTGGCAGAATATACAGCAGGCCTCTTGAGCCTGCAATGTTTTTCGGCAGCGACAAGCCTGTGAATTTGCCGCAAATTATCATAATACCAAGCACTCCGCTTTCTCAAAGGTGAGCAACGCGGCGCTGGAGCACAATATGGCCAATTACATGATTGCAAAATTCGACGAGATCGAGGCTGTGAATTGCCCGTGCGGTTTTGCCCGCCGGGCCTTCGTCAGCGATGACAACCCCACGGCAACGATGCACATAGTCGATATCCAGAAAGACGCTCAAACGCACTATCACAAGAAGCTCACCGAGATATACCTTATCCTCGAAGGCGCCGGCCATATCGAGCTCGACGGCCAAAAGGTCCCCATCGAGCCTTTCACCGCCATTTTTATCAAGCCCGGCTGCAGACACCGAGCTGTCGGGAAGATGCGTATCCTGAACGTCTCGATCCCCGCGTTCGACCCGAATGACGAATGGTTCGATTAACGATTGACAGAAGGCAGTCAATAGTCGATAATCAATTGTCAATAGAGCCGCCGATGTAGCTCAACGGTAGAGCACGGCTTTCGTAAAGCCGGGGTTGAGGGTTCAAATCCCTCCATCGGCTGTTATGCTTAATCGGGCGGGCGATGCCAAGGAGGACTGTACGGGGTATAGAATAAGCACAAGCTGAAATGGCTGGAAAATGAAAAAGTATGAGTTGCTAAAGCGAGCCTTCAAAAAATTGGGCAGCGTCGTAGTCGCTTACTCGGGCGGGGTCGATAGTACGTTTCTGCTCAAGGCGGCTGTGGATACGCTGGGGGCGGAGAATGTGTTGGCCTGTATCAGCGTTGGGGCGACCGAGCCGGGCGGACAATTTGAAAGGGCGGCGGAATTCGCCCGGAGTACCGGCGTCGAATTGCGGACGGTCGAGGCGAACGAGCTTGGCGACCCGAACTTCACTGCTAACAAGGCCGACCGTTGCTTCCACTGCAAATCGCACCTCTGCAAGACGTTGCTGGATATTGCGAAGGAGCGGGGCTTTAACCACGTTGTCTTCGGGGCGAATTACGATGACTTGGACGACTATCGGCCGGGGAAT
Organism: Sedimentisphaerales bacterium; assembly: GCA_016933985.1. Classification (GTDB taxonomy): domain Bacteria; phylum Planctomycetota; class Phycisphaerae; order Sedimentisphaerales; family Anaerobacaceae; genus JAFGCD01. The sequence goes on from JAFGTU010000059.1 coordinate 10,524, forward strand.
CGGGCGATGAAGGTCTTTGGCATCCGCTCGCCCTTAGCCGAGGCGAAGCTCACCAAGGCCGATATCCGCGAACTGAGCAGAGAAATGAACCTGCCTACCGCCGATCAGCCTGCCTCGCCGTGCTTAGCTTCGAGAATCGCATACGGCCTCGAAGTCACCGAGCAGCGGCTCAAACAAATCGACCAGGCCGAAAGTTTTCTGCGGACGCTCGGCCTGGTTGAATTTCGCGTTCGTCATCACGATACCGTCGCTCGTATCGAAGTCAATCCGGGCAATATCGAGGCGGTTACGACCGAGCCGAATCGTTCACGAATAGTCGAAAAGCTCAAGTCAATCGGATTTAAGTTCGTCACAATCGATTTGCAGGGCTTTCGCTCCGGCTCGCTCAACGTCCAGCTCTCCGAAGAGCAAAAGCGCCAAAGCCTCGAACGCGGCTGAAGACAGAGGACAGAAGACGGAAGGCGGCGGCTGGTGAATTCTTTAGGAGTTGACTATGTATTATAAGAACAGGCTGGTTGGGAAGATTCGGTCTTGGCTGGTGGGGATTGTTGCGGTTTTGGTCTTTGCGGGTGGGTTGCTGGATGCGAATGAGGCCGAACCGGGCAAGGGCGGGCTTGAAGTGTCGGTGATGACCTTCAATATTCGCTACGGCACGGCCAACGACGGGGCGAATCGGTGGGAGAATCGGCGGGAATTAGTCTCTGACGTAATCCGCAAATATGAGCCGGATGTTATCGGATTGCAGGAGGCGCTGGGCTTCCAGATTGATGAGATTTGCAAAGCCCTGCCTCAGTACGCCAGGCTCGGCGTCGGGCGGGACGATGGCAAGACTAAGGGCGAGTACTCGGCTATCCTGTATCGCAGCGACAAATTCCAGGTCGAGCAGGGCGGGACGTTCTGGTTATCCGATACGCCCGAGGTTCCCGGCTCGATTACCTGGGGCAACGCTTGCACCCGAATATGCACATGGGCCAGGTTCGTCGAGAAGAAGACCGGTCGAGCTTTCTATCATTACAACCTGCATCTCGACCACGTCTCTCAGCCCTCGCGTGAAAAGAGTATGCTCCTGCTCGTTGAGCGAATCGGCAAGCGGCGGCACGCCAACCCATTCGTGGTAACCGGAGACTTCAACGCCGATGAGAAGAATCCTGCTATTCTGTTTCTAAAGGGCAAGACCTCCCTGGCGAATAAGGAGGGGGACAAGAGCGAAAACCCCATCCCTATGGTCGATACGTTCCGCGTCCGGCATCCCGATGCAAAGGATGTCGGCACGTTCAACGACTTCAAGGGCACGAATACAGGCGGCAAAATCGACTATATCTTAACAACAACCGATGTGCACGTCCTCGACGCACAAATCCTCCACGATAACGTCGATGGCCGATACCCCTCAGACCACTTCCCCGTAACCGCCCGGCTGCGATTCTCGGCAGAATGAAGCACAAACGAATGAAAAAATTAACCACAGATTTCTCAGATTGGCACGGATTGACACAGATTATTAAATAGGGACAAAAGAAATAAGCCAAAGAGGACGACCGAGGACACAGAGAGAAAATAAAGTCAAAGGGATTTAGGGCTGTTAGAGTTTTTGAATGTATTTTGGTTGTGTTTTGCAGGGCGATGTTGGGTATAATGTCGGGATATGAAAAAGATCCCCCGTATGCAAACGAGTTGCACACTCAACCAAGCTGTACGCGACAGGGAGTCTTTCTCCGGGGCGGAACAGATCCACGAGCGTTGATACCGAATGGAGGTGAGACACTTGAACGAAGAACTCAAGGCGATATCCGAACATATGCTTAATCTTGGCCTTGGAGCACTTGCGCATGCAAATTGGCACTCCAATTATCATAGCCTCGACAATGACAGGTGGCCACAACTCTCGGTATTACAGGCAGCCCATGCCGCCGAAATTCTCATCAAAGCTAGAATTGCAGAGGAACATCCCCTGTTAGTCTTTGAACAGTTACCTCGCTCTACTCAAGTCGATGGAGACAGCTTGGAATTGAGACATCTCTTTGAAAAAGGGCGTACAGTCCAGTATGCAGATCTGGCAGACCGCTTGTGGGCTACTACCGGCTTGCGCCTGCCAAACGTGGAAACCTTTCAGGATTTTGGCAAACTAAGAAACACAATCCAGCATTTTGTTGCACCCACCAACTGCGATTGTAGTCAGGAGACGATCGAGTATATTTTCAAGGTAATCGACCCTTTCATCAATGATTGCTGGGGGCTTTACGCTGTTGACTACAACGAAGATTACGAGCCATACATATATTTGGTTGAAGGGCTTGTTGGTCGTGGTGTGCACTTTCTTGTGTCTCCGGGTGTGATTGAGAATATAGAGAACATTGAGCTGGCTTGGCCAGAAGGCGATCCAGAGTATCGAACAGAAATGGAGAGGCGGTTTGATTTAGCGAAACGAGTCAAGCCAGCTGAAGATTGAAAGGTGTAAGGGTATCTGGCGGACTGGGGGAATGCGGGTGGAGGGGTTAGTGGAGGATTCCGATTGTTTTTGATTCTTCGAATTGGTTGCGGTAGTGTGCGGGGTGGTAGAGTTTGAAGTCTATTGCACGGATGTATTCTTCCGGGCCGCAGTGGCGGACGTTGTCTATCAGGGATGAGATTTGCTTTTGCGAGCGAAATGCGGCGATGGCCTTGAGCTTGTTCTCCAGATAGGAGATCGGCGTTCTCATTCGCAGGGTCGGCGGGGCGGCGAAGTCGCAATAGACGGCGTAGGTATTGACGTATGGGACGCTCTCCAAGTGCCGGCCCAGCTCCGGCCAGATATTGCCGGCGGCGTGGAAGAGGCTGATTAGGAACTCGTCATATACGATGCGATGGTCCGGGTGCAGGTCGTTGGCGGTCGGCAGGAAGCATTGAGTGGGCTTAATCCGGCGCAATTGATGGGTGAAGGCGTTCTGCAGGCCGGTGAAGCCGCAGATTGCGGATGGCGAATCGGGGCCTGCGGGAGTGCGTCCGCGAAATTCGTTTATTCGGCAGTCGGGGAATCCGAGCCATGCGATATTCTCTTTCGGGACGCCGAGGCTCTGGTAACATT
>JAFGTU010000060.1 GCA_016933985.1 Sedimentisphaerales bacterium
GTAAATGCAAATCTCCTGCAAAACGGTGACTGGGCCTCCGGAGAAGACAACTGGACGCGATGGCGCGCTTCCTGGGGCACGGCGGAAAACTGGTTCGTGGATGCCTCTAATGGCCAGCCGGCTCCCGCAGGTGAGCTTTATGGCGGTGGTGGTGGCGCCAGCTTCGGTTGGTATCAGGTTATCGCTGTCCCGGCCGGGACAGCAGTCAACATGTCAGCAGACTGGTCCGGAGACATCGGTAGTGCCGGATGGGCTGAGATCATGCTGATGACCAGTGCGGATCCCCTAACTGATGCGGAGTGGGTCAATCGCATTGATACGGGTGCCGCCGCTGACATCGCCTTCAAAAAAGATTCTTGGGGTATGAATCCGCCGACCGTATGGGATTGGCAGCCCGCTTTGTTGTCACCGCATCCTGCCGGCAACGGTGGCGCGGTCGTTAGCGATGGCTACATAGCCGTAGCATTGAAACTCGGTGGCTCTCCTGTTGTGGGAACTCTTTACTTTGACAATGTCGCTGTAGTTCCGGAGCCTGCCACGCTCTTGCTCCTCGGCCTCGGCGGCCTAATGCTGCGCAGACGCAGGTCGCAACGAGTTACTTAAGAGTAGGTACTATCGTTTTATTTCTATCAGGAGGATTGTTATGTGCAAGAATTGCTTAGTTTTGCCATTGGTGATGGGCATTTTCTGCGGCTATGCCGGCGGTGGAATAATTTACACCTACAACGGCTCCGCGGATGCGCCGGGTTCCGGCTCGGCCTTTGACGCCCTGGATGGGACTTGGAGCCATAGTAACGGATCGGATGAGTGGGACGCCACGGCTATCGGCCTTGGCAGACCCGGAGGCGCTATGTCGCTGACCGTGGGGGCGGATACGTTCCTTCGTATCCAGGATACGGGCGACCCCCGTGATTACGGGATGGGCGATCCGGGCAGCAATCGCAAGGTATATCTGGCTCATGATCTCACCGCCGATGGACTCAGTGATACGTTCCTCAACGAAGGAATCACACTGGCCTTCCGAGCACGCCTCTCAACTTCGCCCCCCCTCGATGACCTTCATCCCGATGGCGGCGGAGGCATAGTTCCGTTCCCCGCCAGTGGGGATGGCTACCTTATCCATGATGGCGGCAAAGGTTCCATCGGCCTGCACCAGAATGCCGGAGGCACCATTTCCTTCAGTCTCGTCACCGAGGCCGATGGGCAGGGGATGCTGAATTCGGGTGGTCTGATTATGAACAATATGAATGGCAGTGCGGTCACGGGCGATGTGGATTCCGGCGAAGCCGGTGCCCTCAACTTTCTGCCGCTCGATCCCACCGTTTGGCATGATTTCATAATCGACATCATTGCCGGTGGTACGGGCACTCACATTGTTGGCATCAGCGTCGATGGCGGCCCCTCGGTCGGCTTTAACCTAACCGCAGGTTCGGGTAATGATTATGACGGAATTAATTACTTGGCAATTGGGCAGGGCTCGACAGGCCAGAGCGGTGCGATTGACATTGATTATGTCTCTGTCATCCCGGAGCCGGCAACATTGGCCTTACTCACCCTCGGCGGCTTATTGCTACGCAGACGCAGGCAAGCATACATTTGCCCGTGAATACATACTATGTGGTAGGGCTGTGAGCATCCCGCTCGCAGCCCTTTTCATTTAGACAGAGCAACTACGCAAAATCTCCCAAAAACGTACGCTACGGCCCAGAAAAGGCAGGTCGGGGCACTGTAAACGCACTAGAAACCTGCTAAATCTAATCCAAATACAACTCAATATCAGCCCCAAGCAAAAACTCATAAAGCCAGCATATAAAAGCACTTACACATAGTTAAAAAGAAGAAACTCACACAACACCGAAGCTTGATGGAGGATTTCGCTTGACAATCGCGGGTCTTCTGGTATAGTAAATATGCTCACGGTGGAGCGGTGGCATTACCCGCACAAACGCCATTCGGACGGCAATTGAAGAAAAAGTCTGTTAGGAGTGTGACGATGAAAAGAGCACATGCTTTCAGGATTTCCGCACTGGGAATAGTCCTTTTCTTGTGTTCATCCCCTGTTATGGCCTTGCTTGTGCTCAATGACGGAGGAGTTCACAATATCGACTATGCGGTCGCTGAGGGTATACAGATTGACCAGGGATTTACCGGCATAGGAACTACAGTAAACTGCCTTGAAGGAGCGTACACAAAAATCCTGGAAGGTTATGAAGATAGTGTTACATGCATTTCCGGCGGGTCGATAACCTACCTCTATGCCTATGGGCGCAGTCAGGTTACTTTTTCCGGCGGGACGATGGACGGATTCGCCGCGGCTGACGACAGTCAGGTTACTGTTTCCGGTGGGTCGATGGACGGACTCTGGGCCCATCACAACAGTCAGGTTACCGTTTCCGGTGGATCGATGGGCGAATTCTTGGCCTATGGCAGCAGTAAGGTTACTTTTTCCGGCGGGACGATGGACAGGCTCTCTGCCTATGACGACAGTCAGTTTTCTTTTTCCGGCGGGACGATGGACAGACTCTCTGCCTATGACAGCAGTCAGGTTACCGTTTCCGGTGGGTCGATGGGCGACCTCTTGGCTCATCACAACAGTCAGGTTGGTGTTTCCGGCGGGTCGCTGGACTTCCTCGTTGCCGAGGACGATAGTCAGGTTACTGTTTCCGGTGGATCGATGGGCGAACTCTGGGCGTTTGGCTACGGTCAGGTTACCGTTTCCGGCGGGTCGATACAGATACTTGATGCCTATGGCAAAAGTCCGGTTGGTGTTTCCGGCGGGGCAATATGGAGACTTAATGCCTATGGCAGCAGTCAGGTTGGTGTTTTCGGTGGGGCGATATGGATACTTAATGCCTATGGCAGCAGTCAGGTTGGTGTTTCCGGCGGGTCGATGGACGACCTCTGGGCCTATGACGACAGTCAGGTTACTTTTTCCGGCGGGTCGATGGACTACCTCTGGGCCTCTGACAGCAGTCAGATTACCGTTTCCGGGGGGGCGGTGGGCAGCATCTGGGGCTCTGACAGAAGTCAGGTTACCGTTTCCGGCGGATTAATCGGAGAAGAGTTGAATCTTGATGAAGATGCAGTTCTGACGATAGATGGCTCAGACTTTACCGTTGATGGTACGAATGTCGGTTACATCGAACTTTCCAGCATCTTTGGCGGCTGGTTTTTTAATGAACCGTATAGGCGATTAACGGGTACACTGCCTAATGGTGACCTACTCAACAGCGACTTCCGTATTGGTGACAATGCAAGAATCATCCTCGTCCCCGAACCGGCCACTCTCCTACTGCTCGGCCTCGGCGACCTGGCTTTGATGAGAAGACGCAGGCAAGCATAGGTTTACCCGCCAATACATACTTTGTGATAGGCCTGTGAACATCCCGTTCACAGCCCTTTTCCTTCAGTCACAGCTTGCGCCTCAGATATCACCCGCGCATTTCGACATCGAGATCCTGATGACCTGACATCCCGATACCCACCTCTTGATCCCCAGGTCCCCTGATAGCCTTTTCCTCCTCTGTGCGCACCGTGACCTTTGCGCCTTATTCTTCGCATGTCTTGTGTCTTTTTGCCTTCACGCGCCGCCACGAGATACGAATAATTAACTTGACACAAAACCAAAGATGCAGTATAATACACACTAAAATAGATAACCTATAAGGAGGCTTCAACAATTAAAGATTCAATCATCAACAGTCAATCATCAATAGCAAACCCAAACAAACCCAATCTCGACGAGATACGCAGTCCGCGATGCGAGATACAGCCTATCCGCCAAGCCCGATTCCCCCTTGACGCCTCGGACGGTACGGAGGACAATCTTGATCGATTACCGAAAACATCTGCAAAAAACAACCTGGGCCCCAACTGGAAAGGCAATATCCAATGTATAAGAAAATCCTTTACCTGGCGCTGCTGCTTGCCGCCTGTAGCTTACCGATTCGAGCAAACGATTATCTGAACGCCGAATACGGCCAACTGCTCGATGGCTCGACCGGGAAAGTTGCCTTATGGTGGGCCTCGTCCGGCTGGAAGATAAGCCCGGATAAGTCTTTACCCAGCGCCAAAGGCCCAGCCGTTACAATAAGAACGGCCCGGAATGAAGCCGAGGCCGCCCAATTGGTGGTTCGGCCGGCATCACCGCTCAAGTCGCTCACCCTAACACCCGCAGCACTAAAAGGCCCGGCAGGAGCCGTCATCCCCGCCGACAATATAGAGATCCTCGAAGTGCGATACGTCAACGTTACACGAGCGACGGACAAAACCTCGACCCTCGGCCTCTGGCCCGACCCGCTGCCGCCCCTAAAAGGCCCTATCGACTTGCACGCCGACAAGAATCAACCGTTCTGGATTCGCGTCAAGGCCCCGAGCAACGCCCAAGCCGGGATATACACCGGCACAATCTCACTCTCCGCCAACGACTATAAAGCCGACGTCGCCCTGGCCCTCGAAGTCTATGATTTCACGCTCCCGGAAAAAATGACCTGCACGACGGCCTTCGGCTTCTCGCCGGGCAACGTCTTTCGCTATCAAAAAATCTCTACCGAGCGCGACAAGCGCATGGTGCTCGATAAATACTGGGCGAATTTCAGCGACCATCACATATCGCCTTACGACCCCGCCCCGCTCGACGGATTCAAAGTCGCCTGGCCCGACGTCAAGCCGCCGGCCTCCGACAAATACGCCAATTGGCAGGGCCTCCGCATCGTTGATAGCGAGAGCCATTCGGGCAACGGATGCCTGCTGATTTATGACGACGACACCAAGGTCAATACAACCGTCTCATACAAAGAGCTTATAGAAATACCGCCCGGCGGCCTCGACGTGCGATTCTGGTATCGCACAGCCGTGCCGGGCCACCGCTTCGGAGTCGCCCTCAATCACTACGATAAAGACCGCAAATGGATGTCCGGCAGAAACAACGATATGACCATCAAGGGCGACGGAAAATGGCAGCTCTTCGAGGCCCAGCTCAGGGATTTCCCGAAGGACGCCGCCTTTGTAATGCCTCACATCAGGGCTACTACCTGGACCGACACCGGCGAGAATATCGGACTTGTCTGGCTCGACGAGGTCTCTCTGAAAGATGCCGCTACAGGCAAGGAGCTCCTCCGGGGCGGAGATTTTGACATCGAAAAGCGAACCGACCTTGTTACCCCCGCTGAGAGCCTGAAGGTCAAATTCGATTTCTCCGCCTGGGACAAAACGATGGCCCGCGCCGTCGATCATTACAATTTCAATTCGTTCCGATTGGACATTCCCGGCCTGGGCGGCGGAACCTTTCATGCGATTTACGAACCCTCACTGCTCGGCTTCGCAGAGGACGACCCGGAATATCCCCTGATGCTCGAATCCTACTGCGTGCAACTGGAAACGCACCTCGCGCAGACAAATCTGCTGGATGAGGCCTATGTCTATTGGTTCGACGAGCCAAGCCCGGATCAATACGCCTTCGTTATGAACGGCTTCGAGAAGCTCAAACGCTACTGCCCGCGAATCCCGCGAATGCTCACCGAGCAGCCCGAGCCGCAATTAGCCGGCGGGCCGAACATTTACTGCGTTGTCTCCGAACTGTATCGCCACGATGCCGCCGAGCAGCGCAGGAAGTTCGGCGATAAATTCTGGTGGTACGTCTGCACCGGCCCCAAGGCCCCGTATTGCACGCTGTTCATCGACCACCCCGGTACCGAGATGCGTATCTGGCTCTGGCAGACCTGGCAGCGAAATATCGAGGGGATACTCGTCTGGGAGACAAACTACTGGACCAGCTCGGTGGCCTACCCCGACCAGCCGCAAAATCCTTACGAAGATCCGATGGGCTGGGTCTCCGGCTACAGCACCCCACAAGGCGAAAAAAGGCCCTGGGGCAACGGCGACGGCAGGTTCATATATCCCCCCGTAGCCGCCGCCGATGCTCAGCCCGCCCAGCCGGTGCTCGATGGGCCTGTCGATAGCATCCGCTGGGAAATGCTCCGCGACGGCCTCGAAGACTACGAGTACCTCGCCATGCTGAAAAGACTGCTAAAAGCCAAGGACCCAAAGCTCTCCGCAGCCCTACGCAAGGAATTCTCCGCCCTGCTCGATGTGCCGGAAGAAATCACCAAAGACATGACCGCCTTCACTAAGGACCCCGCCCCCATCGAGGCCCGGCGAGACAAAATAGCCCGCGTCATAGCCGCGCTGAACCGACTCTGAGCGCGCGGCTTAGTGACGCCTTGGTTGCTCTTTGAGAATTGAGACTATCTGTTCTGACTTTTCGTCCAGTCCTCCTGTCGGGCGCCGTGATAGGTAGTCAGGACATAGCCGAATTCCTGCTTCGACCTCGGCTCCAACTGGAGCGTGAACTTGACGGTATCGAGGTCTTCCTTCTCGAATTCGGCTGCGGTTTTCATATCCCATGCCGGCGTATTGAAATTGCGCTTGATCTCCACTTTAACCGGGATATCGCGGGTATTGCGGACCTCGATTGTGAATGTGCGAATCTCGTCCCACCCGGCTATCTCGCGCCGCGGATCGAATCTGTAATTGTCAGTCTTGAAATCCATCAGCTTAGGCTCGACAACCACGTCGGCCACGGCTCCAAGGTTAAGCTCAACGTCCTCATCGACGGGAATATACTTGAAAGAAGATTGTCCGGTATATGACAGATTCCCTTCGTTGCCGACGCCCCTATAGACCTTGAGCAATCCGCCAGGGATGGGGGTATCGCCGAGCTTGTGGTCTTTGTCGTTTTTGAAGCTGAGGAAACGGACAACCGCATTTCCGTAGCGCTCCTGCTCGAACTTATAGAGATTGACCACGGGGACCTCGTTAACGTCGAAACTGAGCAGGCGTTTCGACCAGCCGGTGGGAATGGTCTCGGTGCCCTCGATGGTGTAGAGGAAGTACTCGCTGAGGCCCTCCTTCTTGATTTCCTTGGGTTTTTCCGGCATACGCGCAAGCAGGGTCTGTACCCGCAGCTCCTTTTGGACCTCTACTGCCGGTTGTGCTTCCGGGGTTTTGGGTACGGGGGTCGGCTCGCCGGGGCGGCCGTAGGGATACTGCCTTCGCGCAAGCTCGGCTATTTCGTCGAGGATATGCACCTGGCCGACAATCAGCCGGGTCTGAGCGTTCTCGTAGTCCTCGCCGCTGTTGTTCGTGACTCGAACGTACCCCTGCAGCCGCATTGTCTTTTCGTCCTCTGTCAGCGTGCCCATATAGAACGCCCGCCAGGATAGGCCGCTGGTCAGATAAGTTATCTCGACCGGGACCTTGCCGCTGATGCCGCTTGCCACGTTCCAAAGGCCCAGATTCTGCACCCTCGGCGGATACGTCAGGTCGGATATATCAATCTTATCCGCATCGGCCTTGGGCAGCATCTCAAGACTCGTCGGGTCGATTAGCGTATTGGCCCAGGAGAACTGTAATTTGTTCGCGCCTTCCTTGACCGTCAGCGCCCTGCTCTCGCGGACCAGCGTAAGGTCGGCAGAGTTATAGATCGTAAGCTGGACGGTATCGCGCGTAGGCAATGTAACCAGATCAACTTTGCCATGGACGATTCCGCCAAGTGCCAGAATTATCAGTAATGTAGTGCGTTTCATTTTCCGCCTCTTACCTTTCTGAGCCTATTCTCTCCAGTCCTCCGTCCTCACGCCATGAAGAGTCGTCAGGACGTATTCGAACTCTTTTTTCGACCTCGTCTGCAATTCGAGCGTGAACTTAACGGTGTCAAGGTCCTCTTTCTCGAACTGTTCCGAATCGCCGGTCCTGGCCAAGTTCCAGTACTGAGTATTGAAGTTGCGTTTTATCTCGATCTTGGCGGGGATATCGCGGGTATTTCGGATTTCGATCTTGAATGTGCGAATTTCATCCCAGCCGGAGATGTTGCGATTGCGGTCGAACCGGTAGTTGGCCGTCTTAAAGTCCATCAGCTTGGGTTCGACGACGACATCGGCGACGGGTCCCAGATTAAGCTCCACGTCCTCATCGACGGGGATGTACTTGAAAGAAGATTGTCCGGTATATGACAGATTCCCTTCGTTGCCGACGCCCCTATAGACCTTCAAAAGGCCGCCGGGGATGGGTGTATCGCCGAGCTTATGCTCTTTGTCGTTCTTGAAGCTGAGGAACCGAACGACGCTGTTGCCGTATCGCTCCTGCTCGAACTTGTAGAGATTAACGACCGGCACGCCATCAACATCGAAACTGAGCAGCCTCTTTGACCAGCCCGTCTCGATAGTCTCGGTGCCCTCAATCGTATAGAGGAAGTACTCGCTGAGGCCTTCCTTTTTGATCTCTTTGGGCTCCATCGCTGTTGCCGCAAACGTGGTCATTGCCCTTGCCCTCATCTGTTTAGCTGCGGGCTGCTGTGCCGCCGGCGCTTCCGGCATCGGATGTTGTTCGCCCGGCCGGCCGTAGGGGTATTGCCTTCGGGCAAGCTCGGCTATTTCGTCGAGGATATGCACCTGGCCGACGATCAGCCTTGTCTGCGCGTTCTCGTAGTCCTCGCCGCTGTTGTTGGTCACGCGGACGTATCCCTGCAAGCGCATCGTCTTTTCGTCCTCAGTGAGAGTGCCCATATAGAACGCCCGCCAGGATAGGCCGCTGGTCAGGTAAGTTATCTCGACGGGGACCTTGCCGCTGATGCCGCTTGCCACGTTCCAAAGGCCCAAGTTCTGCACCCTCGGCGGATACGTCAGGTCGGATATGTTTATCTTGTCCGCATCGGCCTTGGGCAGCATCTCCAGACTGGTCGGGTCGATAAGAGTATTGGCCCAGGAGAACTGTAATTTGTTCGCGCCTTCCTTGACCGTCAGCGCCCTGCTCTCGCGGACCA